>JBAQNZ010000045.1:0-5898 GCA_049304275.1 Candidatus Microsaccharimonas sp.
CTTGCTTGTTAAAACACCACGAAGCAGTGGTGCTCGTTTTTTTATACTACCCTTAGTTTTACAGGGGTGCAAGCATAACAACTACAAGAGTTCGGGCGAACGTTCGCCGTCGCTGTGATCGATGCGACCCGTTTGAACACGTCCGGTAATTTTAGCGAAATTCACCGGCCAGATGTCAGCGTAGGTAGCGCCCGTCACTTCACGCAGTGTATACAGCGTTCGAAGGAAGAAATAGGCTGCTTGTTCACCCATAACGTGGCGACCTTCATCGTAATCACGGCGGACATTTCCTTCCATCTGGGCACCTATTTCGTAGGACAAAATATGAGCAAACGCCGTGTCGATTTTCCACTGTGAGTAGATTTCTTCGACATGTTCAGGATCGGGCGAAGGAGGATCGATATTCATAGCGGTACTTGCTTCGGGAACGTAGCCAGCTTCGAACAGTTCATCAATCTGGCCGATGGTAATAGGGTGAAGGTTACTCATGGCGATCTCGATCGCTTTATCGCGCCATACCGGATACTGCATTCCCTCGGGTGTGTGTACGAGCGTTCCCTTGGCTGTAAACATCAAACGGTTTTGAATAGCGTATTCAATCGATACGCCTGAATTGCTTAGGCCTGCCGATAGTGACCACAAAACATCACCAGCTTCTGATATAGCTGCATGTTTAGTTTCTTCACTCGGGTTATTAATAAAAACAACCAGCGATTCATCGAACTCGCCAGTTTCTTCGACTAATTTATCACCAAAACGAGCGGCTGCTTCGACCGTTCCATGTTCAGCTTTCCAGGCATGCTGTCCCCATAATTGCAGGTCTTCGAGCGTCATTGCTGCGGGGTCACTACCCGACAGTGCTGTTGTCGCAGCGAGGAACTGTTCATCTATTTCTTTACGACTAAAGAATCCACCATCTGTCCGATTAAGTGTTCGATTTTCACCCATACCAAAGTAATTCCCAGGGTTGGTGGGGTAAATCATCGTTCGTGGTTCAGCCGAACCGTCTCTGTTAATAAATGGTGGCTTCATTAAGTATATTATATCACAAATATACAAATAAGTCCATCTATATCGTTTCACTCCACTGTGTCAAATAAGCTCTTGCTACTTTCATATTAACCGGCATTTGAAGTGCTTGGTTGATAAGGTCAGGATTTAAACCTCTCTTGGCAATCTCGGCTTCTAATTCAGCACGTTGGTTTTCGATCTCATCATCGGTTTCACCAGTCGCGGATATTTCGGATTTGCTCAGCCCGTCGGCAATAAACATCAGACCAATTTCTAAGGCATAGTCTGGGTATTTCACGATAATCTCTTGAGCGGCTTCTTTAAAGTCTGGCGTATCGACAAACTTCATAGTATAACCCTCACCAGATGTCTTAGCTGCCTTGCGTACTTCACCAAGTTCAAAGTGTAGTTCGGTACAACGAGCAATATACTCAATTTGAGCATCAGTGAGATTAAGGTTTTCGCCTAGGTATTCTCTTAGTTCACTACGAACTATTTGTCCAGACTGTTCGGCATGTCCGTCAAAATGCCATTTGTCGTGTGACCCATCCTCAAACTTACGTGCTGTGAATTTTCCTATGTCATGCAGTAACGATGCGATTGATAGCAATTCTCTTCGCTCTGTGCCGTCGATCGTCTCTGATAAAGCCTTATCAACAACCTCTGATACACCCCAGTCTTTAAGGTGCTCTGGTATGGTCTCTTGTATTGCTCTGGCAAACTCGCGCGAATGAGTAACTATGCCATGCTGATGCCATTTTTCGGCGTGATGGGATGGGTCGTCTGGATTTCTGGCAAAATCAGCATCAACAGGGATGCTAGTATCATGGCTTTCGCGAATGAGATACGAAGCAAACGATGGCAGGCTTTTACTTAGTTCTTGCAAACCACTGTCGAGCCTTTCTCCTTGGGTCATACTCACGTCTCCGATCTTACGCATAGTACGCTCTAACTCTTGGGTAGTCCTGATTCGACTATATGCCTCGCGATATTCAGCCCCAAGATGCTCCTCAAGAGCGATTAAATCAGCCAGAATTGCTGGGTTCATATTCTGCATGCGTAGCTGATAGGGAATTTGGCCTGTCGCCCCATCTACGCGCCAAGCAGAGGCAAGATTACGTATTTTTGCCATACCGTCACGCTGTACAGTGTTGGAAACGGTTATTTTAGGATAAGGCCTATCATATTTGAGTTGATAGGCCGCATCACTATCGTCAGGTTGGCGAATAACAAAAGTTATTTGATCAAAATCAATATAGTCACTATTGCCGCCTATGCCGTACTCTTTTGTGTACGTAGTACGAAAGGCACCACGAGGTGCACGTATGCTATCATCTTGCACCGTCGTCATGCGCACGTCACCCTCTGGGTAGGATGTTGCTACTGTATTTTCAGTCGTATTTTCTCGATATTTATATAGTTCACCTGCATATCCTATTGTCGAATCTATGACACCAAGAATGCGTTCCTCTATAGATTTCTTGATATCAAACTCTCCATCTCGTTCTCGCTCAATTAATTTCAAGATGGAGTCTGTGTCTTCATCGACATCTGTATACAAGAGTTTATAGTAAGCAGCGTACAGCGCATCTTCTTCCGATTGCCGAGCTGCCAATACATCTACAGGTTCATCGGACGATTGTTCGGGATTAGGTATTTGTGTCATTTTTGTTTTTTGCTTAGTTCTTATGGTAATTCTATCATATAATTTCGCGACTACAAATTACGACTACTGTCGGCGTCGTCGTCGCAGACTGGCGACTTGCAGGCGAACTTGGTGGCGGTCAACCAGTTGTGATGCCTTGTCCAGATCGACTTGGTCTTTCGCTTCGTCACGCAGTTTCAACGCACGTTCCAGTGCAGCTTGTGACTCGGCTTCGATAATGTCATCTCCATGGTCGGCTTCGTCGACAAGGACTCGGATAGAATCGGGATTAATTTCAAGAATACCACCACTAATGGCGAAGTATTCGAGTTTTACGTCTGCGTCACCCTTGGCATAACGAACGGCCAGTGCACCAGGCACCGCTAGAGTAACAAGTGGTTCGTGTCCAGGAAAGACACCGATTTCACCGGCCGCAGTCGGCGCGATCAACTCGTAGATGTCATCATCGACGCGTATGCCTTTAAGGGTGATCAGTTGCAAATGCATGAGCTAAGCCTTTTTTGATTCTTTCTTAACCTTTTCGCCCAGTGTTCCGAAGACCATGTAGAACCAGTCTTCTGGCTTGTCGTCATACTTACCAGCGAGGATATCAGCAAAGTCTCGAATTGTGTCATCTAGTTTGACGTAGGTACCTGGATTTCCGGTAAACTTTTCAGCGACATGGAAGGGTTGTGAGAGGTAGCGTTGAATGCGACGTGCTCGAGCAACAGTTTGCTTTTGTTCATCAGACAGTTCTTCCATGCCAAGGATGGCAATGATATCCTGTAGTTCCTTGTATTGTTGCAAGACACGTTGGACTTCACGAGCCACACGGTAATGTTCAGCACCGACAACTTCTGGGTCGAGGCTGGTTGAACTCGACGCCAAGACGTCGACAGCAGGGTAGATACCAATTTCAGTCAGCGCACGGTTCATCACGATCGTTGCATCAAGGTGAGCGAAGGTTGTTGCTGGCGCTGGGTCAGTAAGGTCGTCAGCAGGAACGAAGACAGCTTGAACAGAGGTGATTGAACCTTTCTTCGTACTAGTGATACGTTCTTGCAGGCCACCCATTTCCTCTTGGAGGTTTGGTTGGTATCCCACCGCAGAAGGAAGTCGTCCTAGTAGGGCAGACACTTCGGCACCAGCCTGGGTGAATCGGAAGATGTTGTCGATGAACAGCAGGACGTCTTTACCTTCATCACGGAAGGCTTCGGCCATCGCTAAGCCTGAGAGGGCAACACGTAGACGGGCTCCAGGTGGTTCATTCATCTGACCAAAGACAAGGCTAGTTTTCGCCAGCACGCCAGCTTCTTCCATTTCGTAGTAAAGGTCATTTCCTTCACGAGTTCGTTCACCGACACCGGCAAAGACCGAGTTGCCTGAGTGGAATTTGGCAATGTTATTAATCAGCTCGGTAATAAGGACTGTTTTACCGACACCCGCACCAGCGAACAGACCGGCCTTGCCACCTTTGATGAGTGGGGCGATCAGGTCGACAACTTTAATACCTGTTTCTAGGACTTCAGATTTATTCGATTGTTCAGAGAGGGGGGGAGCTTGGCGGTGAATTGGCGCGAGTTTTGCATCTTTTGGCTGTGGCTTACCATCGATAGCGTCACCAGTAACGTTGAACATGCGGCCTTGAGTTTCATCACCAACCGGTACGCTAATAGGAGCGCCAGTCGCACTGACTTCTTGACCACGCTTTAGCCCGTCGGTACTTGAAAGGGCGATTGCACGAACGGTGCGCTCGTCAAGGTGTTGCGCAACCTCAAGCGTCACTTTTCGGTTACCGTCCTGAATGATCAATGCATCGTACATCGAAGGCAGTATGCCGTCGAACTCAACATCAATCACGACTCCCACAATTTGTATAATTTTTCCTGTCGCTTTACTCATCATATTCTCCTTATTCACTTAACGCTTCTACGCCGCCACTAATTTCAGCCAGTTCCTGGGTAATTGCGCTTTGGCGGGCTTTGTTCATTTCCAGGGTCAAATCATCAATCAAATCAGATGCATTGTCGCTGGCGTTTTTCATTGCTAGCATTCGCATACTGTGTTCACTGGCACGCGAATCCAACAATGCTTGGTAAATCTGTGCACCAACTAGTCGGTAGGCAACGCCGTCTAACACTTCTTCGGTACTCGGCTCGTAGGTAACGTCGGTGGCGACCCCTGATTCGCTGGCTGATTCAAACCCAGCCGGTAGCACACGGATAATCTTTGCTTCTTGCGTAATGCTACTCACAAAATCAGTGTAAATGACATCAACGGCATCAACTTCACCAGAGGTGAAAAGCGTGCGGGCGCTATCAAGGATCGCGCGCAGCTCACTACCATCTGGTTTATCGGGCAGTTCTTCGTAGGCCCCTAGGACTTGGGTGTCTTTGATACGAGCGACAAATTGAGCAGCTTTGCGACCGACGGTAATTGTGGTGTTTTTGATACCGGCCTTGTCATCTGCCTGCAACTCATTCGTGTAGACACGAACGATATTACTGTTATAGGCACCAGCCAGACCCTTGTCTGACGCGATAACGATCAGCAGGCGAGTTTTTACCGGGCGATTCACGAATAATGCATGGTTTTTTACCGACGTATGGGTCGACAGGGCAGTCAATAACTGACGCGCAGCTAAAGTATACGGTGCCGAAGCCTTGGTGGCTTCCTGCGCACGACGCATTTTACTGGCAGCAACAAGTTGCATCGCCTTGGTAATCTGGCGAGTGCTTTTAACGCTCCGAATGCGTGACTTTAGTATTTGCGTCGATGCCATTATTTGTCTTCAAATCCTTTAGCTGCAGAAACGGCTGTCTTTTCAATCGCTTTTTGGATTGCTTCGGTCGGCTTGCCGCCTTTTTCAAGTTCTTCGACGTCCTTTTTGTGTTCTGAACCAAGTTTAGTTAGTAGGGCGGCTTGGGCGTCTTTAATGTGAGCCGCAGGGACTTCATCAAAGTAGCCGTTAATAACCGCACTAATACTGGCTGTTTGTTGCCATACGCTCATCGGCTGGTATTGTGGTTGTTTTAGGAGTTCAGTAAGGCGTTGACCACGGTCGATTTGCTGTTTGGTTGCAGCGTCTAGGTCGCTACCGAACTGGGCAAAGCTCGCCAGTTCGCGGAATTGGCTCAGGCCGAGTTTCAAGCCACCACTGACCGATTTAACGGCAGAAGTTTGAGCGGCACCACCCACACGAGATACCGACAAACCGGCTGAAATCGCGGGTCGGATTCCTT
>JBAQNZ010000046.1:0-2511 GCA_049304275.1 Candidatus Microsaccharimonas sp.
GTCACCGTACCTATTACACGACGAAGAATACTCAGAACACGACTGAAAAGATCTCACTGCAAAAGTATGATCCTATTGCTCGTAAGCACGCAACGTACACCGAGACAAAGAAAAACCTCGGTCGTAATGAAGTCAAAGCTCGCAAGAACTAGTCCCTCTAGGATTATTAGTCTTGCGTCGTACTATCGTCTCTGGCGTCAATCAGTTGCGCCAGCCATAGTCCTGAACTGATCGCAGTTTCAAGAAGCGTTTCGTTCAGTTTCGTCTCGGTCGTATAGATATATAGCTTATTATCGAGGATCTCAATAGCATGCGGCCACAATCTGGCCGCTATTGTTTTTGTCACGTCTGAATTGAATATCTTTTCTATTTCAAGTGCACGTCCAGCGGCGGCAAAGATTTGGTAACGGCTCGAGAATTCATTGCTATGGTTACCTTCGAATATCAAGTTAGCCATACTTAGGTGCGAGAATGATGTAAAGAATTTACTATATGCGTCGACACTGTGCCCAACCGGATTAAAGAAGGTATGAGGAAAGCTCTCGGCGTTCTCGAGATTAATCTGGAAGATAAGCCAATTATGGTCTGTTTCTCTGCCTCGTGGATCAATAAGTACGTCGTAACGATCAACGAGGCTAACGTCATAGTCATTGAATGAACCGACTGCATAATGGTTGTCGCGGTGGGTAGTTGATACCGTCAGACCCCTTATCACTTCATGGTCATCAGTTCTTTGATCAACTGTTCCGAAGTATACCAAACCAAGTTTATTAGCGAATGTGCGAATCGTGCGACCACGGGTTCGCATTGCAATCGAGTTACGACGAATAACCGCTTTGATCATCCCACCAACATTGCTCATTTCTTTGTCTTTCCTATAACATCAAGTAGCGTCGACAAGTACTCGGCATGCGACCAGGTCAACGGAGCAGGCGAGATCACCTCGTCATTCAAAGGATTAATCTGTTCGCCCAGCATACCTGTTTTCAGTGCGTGCGCCTTTACCCAGTCCAGTATCGACATTGCTTCATCGACGTCGCCTTTTTCCAGGACATACTGTGCATACCAAAGGGTCGTAATATACCACCAATTACCCGTAACAGAGGCGTCGTCACGACGGTAATCGTCGTTTTCATAGCGCGGAAGGCCTGGTTCATCATCGAGTAACTTGAACGTTTCTTTGACTGTTTGGACTGCCGACGTTATTTCGGTACTATCAGTATCGAACAATCCATACATAAAGGCACCGAATACACTGGATGTATCGAGGGTTGGGTCTTTGACTATTTCACCATGAATCACATTCAAGCCCTTATAGAAGGTTTTACGCTCTTCATTGTAGAGGTGCTTGTGCGCAGCACTCCGAATATCATCACCCGCCGTGCGCCACTTTACGGCACTTTCTTCGTCACCAGCAATGGTTGCTAATTCAGAAGCGGCGAGCAATGCACCGTAAGTAACTGAAACGGTGTAGGTTGTCGTTATGAACGTTTGTTCCCACAAGTCGTAACTAGGCTTTGGCAGTCCGGTTCGTTGGTCGACATATTCGACTAGGAAGTTAGTCATTGGTTTGATCATCGAGGAATAGAAGTCCTTTATTAGTGAACTATCTTTGTTCATATGGTAGAACTGTGCAAATATAAACACCACCAGCGCCGTTTCATCTTCTTGGATAGGCGGGGCCGGATCCATGCCCGCGTGGGCATAGGGGTGCCAACTACTACCCAAGGCACCATCAGCACGATACTTGTGCATCAAGTAGCCACCTGGGTGCATACCTCGTTTGCTAAATTCAAAGAAACGGTAGGCCTCGTCGAAATAACCCATGCGGATAAGCGGCCAGACGGTATAGCCACCATCTCGAGGCCAGCTATAGCCATAGGCATCCTTAGAATAGTTCAACATGGTCGAATCAGTACTTGCAATCACTGCACCACGCTTATCCATCTGTGATTTAACGATCATCAAACTGTGAATGAACATATCATTATGTTCTTTTGGAACGTTTTTACCGATAACCAGAGCCGGCTGTAGCCAGTTGTGCCACCACTTCGCAGTGCTATGGAGTCGACTATCCAGTCCGTCACTTTGTATTTGACGATGAATATATAATGCCTCGCGAATTGACATACCAGCAGCAATCCAATAGTGAACTCTTTCTGAACTTTGAGCGGCGACATTAAGCGTAAACCCAAGGATCGAGTCAACCCGACCATGTTCGACATTATTTTGGCTAAGAATACCGTCTTCGGCGTCACGGAATGACCCTTCATGACCCTCGATACCAAATAAACCGATAGAGAATTGATCGAAATGCTTATCATTATGCGTACCTGAAATAACAAATGCACGACGTCCACGATAATGGAGGACGGCGTTACTATCTGGCAGGTACTGTGCCGTGTCAGTATTACTGCGTGAATCACCGATCGCGAATGCTTGATACATAAATAGTTTAATTTCTCGTGCGGTATCGGCATGATTGACGACGTGGATATTACGCATGAACAG
>JBAQNZ010000047.1:0-2903 GCA_049304275.1 Candidatus Microsaccharimonas sp.
TTTGTTGCTCGGCCAGGTGCTGTCATACACGGCGCAGGGGATGCAATATCAGGCGCTGTCGTTCTGGAAGGAAGCAGATAATTATGAGAACATACCTTCAAACATTAGTAGATTTTTACCCTGTTACCGATAACCAAGAGGCGGTATTAACGTTACTTGACTACGTAGCAAACCACTTGAAGCGGGCTGGTATGAAGGTCGAGCGCCTATCGTACGACGGCATTAATAGCTTGTACGCATCAACAACTGGGTTGAAGCATTCCAAATTGTTGCTACAAGGTCATATTGACGTCGTACCAGGCAAGCAATCCTTTCGTGAAGTTAAGGGCACACTATATGGTCGTGGCGTATTTGATATGCTATTTGCAACTGCGTCGTTTATGCAACTGATCGACGACATCGGACAAGACCTCGCAAAGTACGATCTAGCTATTATGCTCACCGGAGATGAAGAACACGGCGGTATGTCCGGCGTCGCAAAAATCCTTGAGGACGGCTATACGACAGACGTTTGCATACTGCCCGACGCAGGTGACGGATTCGGAACGTTAAGTATCGGTGCTAAGGGTGTGTACCACGCAAAGATCAAGATTAACGGTCGGTCACACCACGGTTCACGTCCATGGGAAGGTGATGGTGCTGCCGGTAAGCTGGTCAAATTTTTAACAGAACTTTCGTCATTGTTTGATACGTCAGATAAAGACAACTCTACATTAACGGTGTCGATGCTCGAAGCAGGAGAAACATTGAATCAAGGCCCAAGTTCAGCGGTGGCTGGCATTGATATTCGCTACAAAGACAAGGCCGACCTAGAATGCATAATAAAAGGGTTGAAACAGTTACTAAAAGAATTCGACGGGCAGATCGATTATCTGCATACTGGCAGTGATTTTCAACTTGATACGGATAATCCATTAGTTCGTCAATTCATAGAACTATACCAGAGGGAAATCGGACGCGAAGTAACGTTTATGCGAGCGCACGGCTCGTCTGATGCTCGGTTTTTTAGTGAAAAAGACATGCCTGTTATCATGTTGCGACCCGACGGTGGCGGAGCTCATGGTGATAATGAATGGTTATCTGCGAGCAGTTACGAGCAATTTTATACATTATTAAAGAAATACACCCTAGTGAGCGCAAAGAAATAAGCCCTCGCCGTGGTAAAATGAGGAGTAATTATGGCAAAACCAACAATCCTAACCGGCCTTCGGGCAAATAACAACCTGACAATCGGGAACTATTTTGGTGCAATGTTGCCAATCATCGATATGGCAAAGCAACGATCTGACGAGTATCAGGTCAATATGTTCATTCCTGACCTCCATAGTTTCACAACACCAGTCGATCATAGCATCTTGAACGAACAAATTATGCAGACGGCACGAATATTCGCTGCAGCAGGTTTACCACTCGATAACGATAATATCAATTTATACCGCCAAAGTTACGTTTCTGCCCACAGTGAGCTGACCATTATCCTCAATTCATTTACCGGAATGGGTGAGATGAACCGCATGACGCAGTTTAAGGACAAATCAGAGGGTCTAGGCGATGAACGAGTCAGTGTTGGGTTGTTTGACTATCCTGTCCTTATGGCGGCTGACATCTTGTTGTACGGCGCATCATACGTGCCAGTAGGTGACGATCAGAGCCAGCACCTTGAATTTACCCGCGATATCGGTGAGCGTATGAATGCACGGTTTGGCGATATCTTTACCATTCCGAAGACTGTCAAAGAGCAACACGAATTCTTTGGCAAAGACCAAGGACTACGTATTAAAGACCTGCAAAACCCGTCAAAGAAAATGAGTAAAAGCGACGAGTCAGGCAAGGGGGTTATATTCCTTAGCGACGATCCTGACGTTGCGGCCGGTAAAGTGATGAGTGCGACGACCGACGACAAAGCTGAAATTCACTTTGATCAACAAAACCAACCGGGTATCACCAATTTACTTGAAATCTTAGCACTACTTCGCTCGGTACCAAGGAGTGAAGTAATCCATGAATTCGAAGGCCAGACTCGTTATGGTGATTTCAAAGCGGTCGTCGCAGCAGAAGTAAAGCAATTCTTAACAGATTTCCAGTCAACACTCGCATCAGTTGACGACGGGGCTGTTATTGCGAAACTTGAGCAATCTGAACTTCAGATGAACTTAGTAGCCAATGAAACACTGCTCCGGGTTCAACAAGCAGTGGGACTTCGTTCAAAGGCTTAATCATGTCTAAAGCATTAACGAACGACATCATGAGCGTTCTCCGCCAATTTGAAGTTGCTGGTGAATTGACCAGTAAGCAATCTATTTCATTAGCAAAGGAAATAGAAGCCAGCAGAGCAGTTCGATTAATTCGTTTTTTGTTTGAAAAAACCAAATACTACATCATTTTTGACGATACTGCCGACGATGACGCCGAGTATCTACAAGAACTCGTATTCGCAGACGACCCGGATGCCTTTGGTGCACCCGTACACAATCCGCATGACAATGATGCGACATATGGTCTGCGTTACAAGAGCAAAGAAGTCTATTTGTTTGCGGTCAAACCAACCAAGCTTCGTTTAGATATTGAGCTATCGAACCGCTATGAACATTTGTCTCGCAGTACGATTCAGAAATATATTAAAGCTGGATATGTATCAGTAAATGGGGAAGTTGTTACCCAAGTACGCTCAGAGGTGAGTACGACGGCAGAAATTGCCATGACCCCACCAAAACCAACTGACTTTTCGGCCAGCGAACTTCCAATTCTGTACATCGATGATAACGTTATCGTCGTTAATAAACCTGTCGGCGTATTGACCCATAGCAAGGGTGCGATGAATGACGAGTTCACGGTTGCTGACTTTTTCCGTCGGTATACCACCAACGCCCTTGAAACAACCCGGCCTGGTATTGTTCATCGCC
>JBAQNZ010000048.1:0-7207 GCA_049304275.1 Candidatus Microsaccharimonas sp.
TCGGCAATACCCGTAATCACGCCAATATCAGGTACGGTTAGTCGTGACAACCTTGCGACATCACCAACCTTCTCTTCACCCAATTCGAAAATAAGTATATCTTCGTCACCATTTAGTTTTTGTGCGAAACGACTAATACCAATGTCAGTGTTCATATTGCCTGGCGTTGCAGAAACGTTTTTTCCTTGTTTCAATACAGCTAGTAGCATTTCTTTGGCAGTCGTTTTTCCGTAACTACCTGCAATGGCGATGCGAATGCCAGGATGTTCATTTAGTATGTCCTTGGCCCGATGTATAATCGTTCGTTCACGCGGTTTTTGAATAAACATATCACCAATAACGAGGGGGATGATGATCATTCCTGCCAGCAGTTTCGGTGCTGACAATGCAACCAGAATGGCTGCAACTATCCAGCCCCAATGAGCAGTCAAGTAGAAGTGGTAGATACACAGCCCGACCGTAATAATGAACAAGAGTGTCAAAAAACGCAGAACAACCAGCAGTAACTTCACTTTAGGCGTCATATCTAGGCCACGACGCTTCATCACCCGTCGAAAATCGGATGTACGGAAATACCAACGCAAGTAATCACCGATCTTGTATTCAGTATTCTGCAGCATGTACAGCAACGTCTTTAGATAACCCGGCACATAGCGAGTCCAGTACTTCGTGATCATCGACATCACAAGAACACCCCGATTTCTTTTTGCACCGCTATCGCATCATCAGTGAAAACAAAGTGACCAGCACCGGGCACAATGATTAACTGCGAGTGCTTGATTAGCCCGTGCATCGTTTCAGCATCCTTGACCGGTACTTCACTGTCGTTTTCGCCCCATACCATTAAAGTTGGTTGCGAGATGTCGCCTAATAAATCAGTCAGGTCCTCATTGATAGTATTGAGAAAGATCGGACGCATTGCCTCGGCGTTCAAATAATCAGTCGCCCCAGCCGATTCATACAAGCGACGACGTAATATTGGTTGTAACGCCTTCAATCCAGGCAGTGAAGTGACAGCTTTACCGGTTTTGGCAATCAGCTTATAAACGCTCTTTTTTATCTGTTGTTCCGATTTAATGCCCGCCGCACCAAACAGTATTACTTTTTCAGGGTCAAGATAACCTTTCGAGATCGATTTAATTATCACCCGTCCACCGAACGAATGTCCCATAATCGCATAGACTGATACAATGTCTAGCTTTTTCAAAAAAGCTGCCGTTAACCGAGCATAACTATCGACTGTCCAGTCATCACTAGGCCTGGGGCTACCACCAAAACCTGGAAAATCCAACCGAACAACTCGATACGACTTCGTCAAAAATCGAGTAAGTTCATCAAACGCACTAAGGGTTGAACCCCAGCCGTGAAGAAGAACGATTGTTTTTCCTTTTCCTTCGTCTTTGTATTCAATTAATTGTCCGTTAACGAGGACTTTCATATGTGATCAATTATACGGGAAAAGCCCTAGAAGGTATAATAAAAGAGAATATGCAACGAGTTCCCCTAGCCGAGAGGATGCGGCCCGAAACATTAGACGAGGTTATTGGACAGACCCATCTATTAGGTGACGGCGAAATTCTACGCCAGATCGTCAAAAACAAAGAGCCAGTCAGCTTGATTTTATGGGGTCCGCCAGGCAGCGGCAAAACAACGCTTGCCCGTATTATTGCCAAGGAAGTAAATGCCGAGTTCATCGAAATATCTGCCGTAACGAGTGGTAAGAAAGATGTCGAGAAAATTGTCGAGCACGCCCGGCAGAACTGGAATTTGCAACTACGAACTATCCTGTTTGTTGACGAGATCCACCGTTTCAACAAAGCACAACAAGATGCCTTTTTACCACATGTCGAATCAGGCCTGATCACCCTCATTGGTGCGACCACCGAGAACCCAAGTTTCGAAGTCATCACGCCACTACTTAGTCGTAGCCGTGTCCTCGTCCTCGAGCCCCTCACAAAACCAGAAGTTATCAACATCCTAAAACGAGCGTTAAAGATCGATAAGGCCACAACACGAGTGAGTAAAGAAGCCCTTGATTACCTCGCAGAACTATCGGGTGGTGATGCCCGTGTTGCACTGGGTAACCTAGAGCTATCACTGGGTATGGCGAAAAAAGTGACCCCCGAGATCGTCAAAACAGCCGCCCAAAAGCGGGTACCGGGCTACGACAAAAAAGGCGATATGCATTACAACGTCATTAGTGCCTTTATTAAAAGCATGCGTGGTAGTAACGTCGATGCGACTCTGTACTATCTGGCGCGAATGTTGGATGCCGGCGAAGATCCGAAATTCATCGCCCGTCGGATGGTGATTTTCGCCAGCGAAGACATTGGACTAGCGGGAAACGGCGCCCTTGGTTTGGCCCTGAATGCCTTCCAAGCTGTCGAACGTGTTGGTATGCCCGAATCTAATTACATCCTCTTCCACGTTGCGACGGCACTCGCTAAAAGTGAAAAATCTCGCCAAACCACCGAGGCGATGAATCGTGCGCAGTCACTGGCAAAGAAATATCCTGATGCACCTGTGCCACTACATCTACGTAATGCCCCGACCAAACTTATGAAAGACCTTGGCTATAACAAGGATTACAAATGGGAAGCCGACTTTAAACATGATAAAGGTTTTCTTCCCGACGAATTAAAAGACGAAAAGATTTTTTAGTTCTTTTTCTTCATCGCGATATACACGCCATTCGTCCAACCGAATCCGTCCTGCAACGTGTATTCACCGCCACCGCCTAGGCCATCCCCACCAACTACGTTATATTTCTCGACAAGTTTATGTGAGCGTTTATAGACTTTCTCGACAAGATTCGTCCACCGTTTAGTAATCTCATCAGCTAACTCGTCATAACCATAGCGACGAAGCCCTTCTACCGCCACCCATTGCAAGGGTGCCCAACCGTTTGGACTGTCCCATTGTTGTCCGTTCTCAGTTAAGGTCGTTACCAACCCGCCCTCTTTCAAGAAGTCACGCTCGAGCCGTTCAGCCACAGCCTGGGCCTGTTCATCTGTCGCAAGGCCAACATATAACGGGAATACCGCAGCCAAACTTAAAACCCCCGTACGTTTACGAGTATGGAAGTTATAGTCCATGTAAAAGTTTTCAGGTTCGCTCCACAAGTAGGTATTGATCGCTTCCTTACGATGCGCGGCACGCTTTCGATAGCGTCGCACCATTAATGGATGAAACAGCGTGCGGTACGCATCAGCAATCGTTTCTTCCAGTGCATAGAGCAATGAATTGAGATCAATCGGAATAATATCAGCAGTGTGAATGGTGCGTATGTCATTCGGGTCGTTGAACCAACGCGAACTGAAATCCCAGCCTGATTCGGCCGCTGCACGAAGGTGCAAAAACATGCGGTCTGCAATGCGCGACCCTGAACCCGAGGCAGTTTCCTTGTCTTCACGAAGGGACTCGGGACGGGGTGTTACCTTATTATCATAGTAACGATTTACCAGTACGCCACTGGGTAGTTGGGCAACTCGACGATACGCAAAATGCTCTTCTTCCTTCAGTCGCAGTGAACCCTTCATCCAAAAACGGTACTCTTGTAACAACAGTGGCAGATATTCGCGAAGTATTTGCTTACCTTTGTGTTCGGCTAATAATCGGACCATCATCACAAAAAATGGTGGTTGCGAGCGACTCAGAAAATACGTCCGATTCGCCGTCGGAACATAACCATACTTACGAATCATGTGCGCACAGTTTTTTAGGATATCTTCGACTTGCTTCCACCTCCCTTCTGCTGCTAACCCAATCATGATGAAATAGCTGTCCCAATAAAACTGCTCACTAAATCGCCCGCCAGGCACAATGTAAGCATGAGGGAGCGCAATCAACGATCCCCGGTCAATACGGTTTCGTCGTTCGAGGTGCGTCCATAGTCGATCGATATGATCGGTGATCGGTTCTTTCGGTTTGACCACAAATGGATCTTTTTTATGGACCGTCGTTGATAAATCATAAAAATGACGACTAATAAAATCCCTTAAATCGAAATGAGGATCTTTTTTCAATAGTTTATATTCTTCTTGAATCGAACGAACACGCGTCCTTGGAACAAGGTCAACAAATGTCTTACCGTCAGCGTAAATCTGCTGACTTTGGACATCATTAAATAATTCACCTAATAATTCATCGGGGCTTTTTTTCGAACGGAGCAAAATACCGGCCGTTTTCACCAGTGATGCTTTGATTGGATCGGTGTTTATTTTGCGTACCATACCTACCGCCAGTATAGCCCTAGCGTAATAGCAGGCGCAAGGCAATTAACAGATTATTTGTTGCGTTTTCGTTGGTTTGGATCAAGGAATTTCTTGCGAAGACGCAGGCTCTTTGGTGTGACCTCGAGAAGTTCGTCGTCTTCGATAAAGTCGATTGATTGTTCAAGACTTAAATCAGTAAACGGAGTCAACTGAATTGTGCCATCACTTGACGAACTACGCATGTTGGTCAGTTGTTTACCACGACAGACGTTAAGGTCCAGGTCGCCTTGGCGGTTGTACATACCGACGATCATACCTAGATAGACAACGGTTCCTGGGCCGACGAACAGCTCTCCACGAGCAGCCGCAGCGTCGAGGGCATAGGCAGTCGTTGTGCCGGCTTCGGTAGCGACTAATGCACCGTTGCGCAGTTGTTGCAACTTCGCACCCAGTGGTTGATAGCCGTGTGGCAGACTGTTCATAATCACCGTTCCCTTAGTTGCGGTCAGCAGCAGGTTGCGCAGACCAATCATGGCACGAGTAGGAATAATGTAGGTTGAACGAGTCGTTCCACTGCTGGTTTGTTCTTGCTTTATCTGGGTTGCACGTCGTGCACCTAGCTCTTGACTGACCGCACCAAGGAATTCGGCAGAGACTTCGATCAGTAATTCTTCGACTGGTTCTTTCACAACACCGTCTTCTTCGATAGTAACGGCCTGTGGACGACCGACTTCGAATTCAAAGTCTTCACGTCGAAGTGTTTCGATCAAAACAGAAAGATGTAGTTCACCTCGTCCAGAAACAACGAATCCAATACCCTCATCACGAACACGCAGCGAGACGTTGGTTTCTAGTTCTTGTTTCAAGCGATCGCCAATTTGACGACTAGTATTATACTTTGCCTCTTTACCCTTCATTGGACTAGTGTTTGGACCGAGGTACATACTAATGGTCGGTGCTTCGATATCGATAACTGGCAGTGCCTCGGGGTTTTCTTTGTCAGTAATCGTTTCACCGATGTGCGCTTCTGAAATACCCGTCAGGGCAACAATGTCGCCTGCACCGGCTTCAGTGATTTCCTCTCGCTGCAAGCCACGATATGAAAAGAGCTTGTCGATCTTTGCAGATACTTGCGAGCCATCACGCTTGATCAGAACAATCGGTAATGATTTGGTGATCTTTCCGCGAGAAATACGGCCAATTGCGTATTTACCGAGGAACGAGTCGTAGTAAAGTGAAGTAACCAACATTTGAAATGGCTCATCAACCTTGACTTCGGGTGCTGGGATGTCATTAATAATCGCCTCGAAAATTGGCGTCAAGTCGGTATGAAGGTCGGTGTTTTCGGGTAGCTCGGCCCAGGCTTTGCCTTCGCGACCAATTGCATAATACACTGGGTAATGTAGCTGGCTGTCATCAACGGCCAGTTCTAGGAAGAGATCAGCGACTTCATCCTCCACCTCGGCGATACGACGCGACGGCTTGTCGATCTTGTTAATCACCACGACAGGCTTGAGGCCAAGTTCCAGTGCCTTAGACAAAACAAATTTGGTCTGAGGCATCGGGCCCTCTTGGGCGTCCACGATCAAGAGGACGCCGTCAGCCATGTTGAGCGTTCGCTCGACTTCACCAGAAAAGTCAGCGTGTCCGGGGGTGTCGACAATATTGATCTTGTAATCGTTATAGTAGACGGCGGTTTGTTTGGCAGTAATGGTAATACCACGTTCGTGCTCTTGGTCACCACTGTCCATAATCAGTGATTGTTCCATTTCAGCTTGGTTCGAACGAAAGGTATTACTTTGTTTTAAAAGCCCATCAAGAAGCGTCGTCTTTCCGTGGTCGACGTGAGCGATAATTGCGACGTTTCGAATGTGTTGTGGGTCTTTCATAAAAATATGCCCTGAAAAGGGCTTCCTTATCTGTGAGTTTACCAGAAAAGAGTTAAAAAATCAACCTGGTGCGCGTGAGAGGAATCGAACCTCCACGTCCTTGCGGACACTAGAACCTCAATCTAGCCTGTCTACCGGGTTCCAGCACACGCGCATTAGGGAGTATTATACCACTGTTATTCCGTACGATAAAGCCCTCTAACTTTGTGCGTTTCCGTGAAAGATATAAATCCCCTGCATTCTTATACATTCCTCGATATATCATGTACCCGTCTTTCTTCCCATACCGTAGGTTTGAGACTCGTGATGAAACTCTGATTGATTCGCCTTTGACATGGAGTAGTCTTTTGTTCATTCTTGAAAGATACTCAAGAAACGTTATACTCGCACTTGCAAAGTCAACATTATACAAGTAGCTCGTTGGCCACCTTGGATCGTTGTAGGCAAACGTTGATCCGTCGCCATCAAACAAGCCTCGTAAAAAATGACCATAATACTTATCCGGTATTTTTAATGCGGGTATGATCTTACTCTTGCTTGGGGTAAGTCCGACCGATAACAGAAAATCATAGTACGCCACGTCACTAAACTGTACCTGGTATCCTTGTTTACGAACATATAATGACCTCCCGCCATGGTGCTTGGCAATTGGAATATGTCGCCCGATTGCTCTATTAAAATTCTCTAGCTGCTCAATATCAACTGATACAAGCGCTATATGTCTCAAATCTTTATACAAACATCCGTCACTCGCTATCAAACCTACTGAATATGCAATCTCGCTAGACCATTCGTACGTTCTCTTACCCGCATACCTCATAAAATTAGTATGAGCTTCAATTATTAACTCCTCGTGAAGAAAACAAAAAGCCCATCAATCGATGGACCGTCTGTATGGTGGGCGATGAGGGATTCGAACCCCCGACCCTCTGTGTGTAAAACAGATGCTCTAGCCAACTGAGCTAATCGCCCGACTAAGGGAGGATTATACAGCAAAATACCCTCTTAGGCAACAGATTAAGGAGTGCGTTGGACCAGTCGCTCGCCTACCGACCAGTACAAAACGTCGGCGTAACGATCACTCGCAGATATCAATACTTGATC
>JBAQNZ010000049.1:0-59205 GCA_049304275.1 Candidatus Microsaccharimonas sp.
CTTTGAGATATTAACGAGTTGAGGGACTGACCGATCGAGTTATTTGAGTCGAGCAAATCTTGCGCACCCTGTGCTTCGAGGTACAGATCATTATTCAGAGGCCCTTTATTCCCTACTCCCCTGATTGCCCAGCCCTGCGAGTCAACGATGTTCGCCAAGTAACCAAAGCGTCGTTCGGCTTCGCCTTGGGAGAGGTCTTTGGTTCGGGGTGAGTTGTCATCGAGTGTTTTTGGTACGGTAATTTCAACCAACGAATCGAGGCCGTCAGGGTCCCATAGACGCCTGTGAGGTTTCAAATAGTATGCAATAATCGCCGCTAAGTAAATCTCCATCGGCTGGTCTTTGCGAAGCGGAAGTGCCAATGCACCAAATAATAAGATGATTGGCAATGGAATAATCGCCAAACCGACGAATAGCTGGGCAAGTCCCCAGGCCGCCGCACCAGCGAGTGCAACGACAATCAAATAGATAAATTGACGGAAACTAAATGGTCCGATTAATTTATCATCTGCCTCAACATCTTGAGGAACTTTATACTCTGCCATAGTGCTTACAGTATATCAATTAATAACTGATTGAGTAAGAGTGCGTCCTAGCCACCAAACTGGCTATGGTAATCATCAGCATCCCCGGGTGCAATACTATTTGGTGTTTGGCGACCTTGGCTATCTACGTAGAAGCCGGTCTGGTTGCCTGGATCAGCCGCCTGACGGGCTTCGAGGTCACCGGGCTGTGATATGCGACGACTTGGACGAGGTGTTGGGGCGGATATAGGGGTCTCGTTATCATGAGATATAGACAAATCAGTTGCTTCTGGTGCTGGTATTGTCGTGCCCGATGCATCTACAGGACCAGAGGTAGTAACCCGTCGTCCCCCGTTTGAGTTTGTCGTCGTAGTTGTGGTTGTCGGAGGGGTGCCAGCAGGTGCTTGTGTCGCACCTTGGATAACTTGTGTCCATGTACTCGCTGGTGGTGTTGGCGCTGCTGGGGGTGATCCTCCTCCTGTTGGAGGTGGTCCTTGAGGAGCACTAGCACGTCGTCCCCCGCCTGCGGTTGGTGTAGGAGCGGGAGCAGGTGCTGGTGCACCACCCGGAACGTTTGCTGGGCCCCCGCCCCCGCCACCCGGAATAACCGGAGCGCCACCCGCTGGCGGAGATGTCGGACCAGGATGTATAGAGGAGGCGTTACCTGGAATCGGACCTTGACCATTCGCCCAGGCAATCGTCGCCTGCGAGTAATGCTGTTTTTGCAACGGGTCTTTTGCAGCAGTACGAATCATATTCGCAAAGTCTGTACTTGTGGCGATACCTTCTCCGACTGCATCATCTTTAAAGCCATGCGTTTCGGCAGACTTCATACCTGCATAATCGCTCTCGCTCATTATCTTGACAGCACCTGGATGTTTTGACTTAAGCGCTGAGTAGTGCGGGTCGATCGCACGGTTATATGCATTGATCGCATGTTGATCGCCGCTACGCTGGATACGCTTGTTGACACGCGCCAGATGTTCAGCACTTCCTTTTTCAGCAAGGGCTGCCATCGCAGCACGTCCCTCGGCTGTATTGGGTCGAGACGAAGCGATATGTTCGAGTGCACCGTCATTGTGATAGGTATTGTTACGTTTCCATCCATCAATAATATTCTTATTCGTTTCGTTTTCGTGGGCAGCACCCATGGCACTAAATCCACGCTTTCCCTTACCAGAAAGTAATCCACCAATTCTTCGTCCATTTTTGGTGTTACCAAATCGCGAGTTAGCCATACGGCCAAGGCCTTCGTTAAATCCACGCCTGGCAAGTGCCTTGGTCCCCGCTTTGGCTGCTCCACGAACTGACTTACCAGCACTCGATGCCTTGTTGCTAAGCGCAGCCATCGCCACACCGACTGCACCCATACCACCCATTAACTTTTTAAGTGCAAATGGGACAAAGAAGAGGGGGAGGAGTCGCACGGCCATACCAATGATAGGTACAAGTACATCGTCAACAGCCTGAATGTCACTTATCGAAAAGGTGGCGGTAATAATATCAGCCGTTAGACTACCTAATCCGTACACTATAGAAATAAGAGGAAACATAGCGAGCAGTGCAAAGTACAACTTAGCCCACTGGGTAAAGACATTCTTCGTATTCGGTAACATAAAGGCAACAAACGCCAAAGGAGACAATACGGTTAGGATGATAATAAGAGGTAGACGACCAATAAGCATCAATACCGTCATAATGATAGATACTAGTGCTGCTATCATCACGATCAAATAAAGAACCAGTGCTGATTGCATTAAGAAAATTGATCCACCACTTGCAAGGCTACTTATGGCGAAAATATCGAGTAACATACCAGAAAAATCAACGCCTGGCGCGTCGGGATTAACCGCTTCGGTAGTCGTCGTTATGGTTTGACCGGTTGATTCCAGAACACCCTTCAATGAATAGCCCAAAACGTTAGAAAGGTCTACCCCTATCTGACATATAAAGAAAGATAGGTTAACAAGAAGGGCTGCAACTACTAATCGGGGAAGCATTTTTTTGACCCCATAATTGGATATACCTGCCGAAGTCATTTGGGAGAATATAATAATAAGGAATACGATTACAAACGCTATGTTGGCTAAATTCCTCATCACTGACCATGTTGCGTAGACAGCACCCTGTGTTGTCTTTGTTGGATCACGCGGGTCGGGTTGTGTCTGTGACAATAATTTAGGGTCGACTTTCAATAAAGTATCCGCCATCAAAGAGAAGATGGCATCACTAATACTCGATAGCCATTTAAACGCTGGGCAAAGTAACCAGCCAATAACTCCTTCGATCGAACATTCCTCGGCACCCGTAAGACAGTCAATAGTTCCAAATGGATCGGCAACATTTATCTGACAATTGACGCGCTTTACACCTGCTGCTGGCATGGCGGCGTCTTCGGTCGGGTGGTCACCTCGATAGGCCGAGTAGTCTAAGTAGTAATTATTCATCTCATCAACCATAGTTTGGCAGGATGCAATTACCGGCTCTAAATTATCTCGCCCAACGTATACTGGACGTGTTTGATCCGTACCTACACCACTATAAGAATCGGTTGTGTATGTTCCATCGTCGGCGACAATTGGGACGTTGTCATAGATAGCTTCTGCCCCACTGACACTATTCGCCTTTGCTTCGCAGCCATTTAAAAATGCCTGTTTATATAACAGATATCGACCAGGGTAGCCTTTCGAACCACCAGTAAGAGTCTCTTGTAATGACGGTGTATTTCCTTTATAGACCTTTGTTTTTATCGCACTATAAAACGCATCGGCATTTTGTTCGTCGTTTTTATCTTTGTTAAAATCACCAAAATCAGTGGTCCCACTTGAACATCCACTATCATCACCCCGTTTGTCAACGAAATCACAGAGCATCGCAAGTGGATTGGTATAGCCCCATAAAGTAGTGGCAGCACTAACGACACTATTGCACGACACGAGGCCAAGAACCGGCTCGACATTATTTGCAAGATAGCTGGCAGCCGCGCCACTAGTTGCTCCAAACCAGTTGCCTGAACGAGCATTTGTATCCGATATCGCATTGCCCGATCCGTCGGCCTGGGGTGTATTTTTGATACACCTGCGCAGTGCGTTTAGGTAGGCATACGATTGTACCCTCTTTACAAGATTATAAGATTCACTCACTGATGGTGCTTGGGTACAGGTTTTTGCGGTGTCATCCCATATATAGCCAACCCTTAGTACACAAGTCGTCTTTGTGTCCCCTGTCCCTGTGCCCGGGAGTGCCTGGGCGGATGCGGTACCGCTAGGAACGAAACTCGCAATACCCGTAGATAGCACCGATGACATAACTATTAGCCCAGCTAGACTTAGGAGGGTGAGTTTGCGTGCTTTTCTTGGAATGGCCGCTAATGAAAGACAAGCCCTAATAGGACCTGTCTTCATTAGTCGAGAAGTTGATTGTTGCAACCAATTCAAACGCTTACTGCTGTGCCGCATACTTACATTAATTGAAGCACAAGCAGTATAAACTGTCGAGATACAAAGATGATGCTAGACAGAGTTCGAGAACGAAGTCGACCAATATATTATTGCGTGTAGCGAGTAGACACGCTAGCGCTAGTGACTACCTCGTGGCCATCAACGGTATCAAACGTTGCCTTGAGGAGTTGCCATGGATTCTGAATGGGATCAACGACGTTGTCCTCATCATTATAATCCTCAGTATAAAAGACAGCTAAACCACGCTCTCCTTCTGAGGCATCGGTTGGCTGTAGTCTGTCGTAAGTAAAGTTAGTTTCGAAACCTTCTTTGTTTGCAGGAACTTCGTCCCCGTTCCATGCGGTACGAACATACGCCAAGAGTACAAAGTAGTTATAATCACGGCTTTTTTTATAGTAATCTAAGAGTTCTGGATTATCCTGCCAGTTTTTCGGAAGTAATGCAGCGGCGAATAATTGGGCGTTCTCCTCAGCTTTAATTACTAGGAAGTCTTCATAGCTCAAGTTAGCTAAAACACGCTCTTGAGAAAGCTTGTCGCTCTTTCCATAATTTGCCCACGCTTCTTGACGCTCAAGCATAGCCTTTGCAAGTTCTTCATCACTCAATCCTTCTGGAATGCGAAGTGTTTCGACTTGTTGTTCGAAACTAGGTTGTTCGTTGTCGGGATTTGGTGCAGCGGTTTCAGAAGTCGTGGTCGTAGGAGATGGCGAAGGTCCTGCGCTAACAGTAGGTACACAACCGGCAAGTCCAAAACCACCAAGTGCGATCAGTGTGGTTGCGGCTGTCTTGCGTGCGATTATTTCAGCTTTTGAAATGTGGCGATATGATTCTGCTTTGTGAGGTTTTGGTGCCATGGGTAATTTCTTTCGTTCCTTATAATGTAATTATTTGACGTTTTCTTAACCTTATGTGCTTGTTTACCTAAATACTACCACAAAATGCATAAAAAAGCAATACCCCTCGTGCTTACCTATGGAAACCACTTGCCTCATCAATAGCTATGTCGTATCGTATATATAGTTATGCGTATAAAACAAACAATGAAACAGATTATTGTAGCGACATTCCTAATGTTTGGAGTAACCTTTGCTTTGGTTGCGCCAGCAAGCGCGGTATCGTGTACACCGAGTGCGACACAGAAGTGTTGCGGTGGTGTTCCGACGGGCGTGTTGGGTTGTACTCAGACAGGTTGCTCTGATCCAAGTGTGGATTGCGAAGTTGAAAACACCGGTCTATGGGGTATCCTACTCCTTGTAATTAATATCTTGACAGCTGGTGTAGGTGTTGTTGCGGTAGGAGGGATTGTGTATGCCTCTATCTTGTATACCTCCGCAGGGGGGAATCAAGAACAGCTAAAGAAAGCTTATAAAATTATTACAGATGTAGTTATAGGAGTGATCGCATTTGCGCTTATGTATGCTGGGCTTAACTTCTTAATTCCAGGAGGATTATTTACTTAGTATGTTGCGTTTCAAAGCTATTATTTCAAGATGGGTATTGGCGGTGGGTATGGTTGTAGTCTTGGGGGGAACATTAATGTCTTCGACCCTTCTCGCACCTACGGTTAGTGCGAAGAATCCAACCAGTGCGGCCGACTGTTCAGCTCATCTGCTCACCTTCCCGACGTGGTATCGAGGATTAATTAAGTTCGACCCTGCTATTCCTGGGTCTGAATGTATTATTATCTCACCGGGTCAAACCCCTGATGGTGACACAGCACCACTAGAACTTCAGGGATATATCTGGCGCATTGCTCTTAATATTCTTGAGATTGGGCTACAATTAGTTGCCTATATTGCGTTCGGGTTTGTATTATTTGGTGGATTCCAATATCTGACTGGTGGATCAGAGGCGGCAATGATCGAGAAAGGCACCAAAACCCTTCTCAATGCAGTTATTGGTTTGGCAATTTCCATGGCATCAATCGCCGTCGTTAACTTAGTGTTCTCGCTATTAGGATAAAAAATGAAATACATGCTCATTCAATTTGCACAAAAACTTACCCCTGGAGGTAACCCTGATACACAGGTAAATATCCCTATTGTTACCGGGGACGATTTGCTTACGAACGGACTAAACATGGTCTATTTCTTGGCAGGTTTAATCGCTGTGATTGTTATTATTGCTGGTGGTATTACCTACGCTACCTCACGGGGTGAAGCGGCGAAATTAACCAAAGCTAAAAATCTTATTCTGTATGCGATCGTCGGCCTAGGAGTGATATTGGTCGCATTTACCATAACTAACTTTGTTATAGGAGCTTTCTAATATGATGCAACGAATAAAACAAACGCTAATGGCCTTTGCGCTTGTCTTTGGTCTAGGCCTAGTACTGGTGCCGGCAACAAACGTTGGGGCGGTTGATGCGCTGGGTGATGCTTGTACTGCTAATCCCGATTCTGTCCTGTGTAAAAATAAGGGCGATCAAGCCGGTGATGTGGTAAAGACAGTCGTAAACGTGTTACTGTATGTCATTGGTGTGATATCAGTTCTGATGATTATCATCGGTGGTATCATGTATGCGACATCAGCTGGTGAAGCGGGACGTATTAAGACGGCGAAGGACACGATACTGTATGCGATTGTTGGCCTAGCAGTTGCCTTCTTCGCATTTGCAATCGTCAACTGGGTGTTGACACTGTTTTAAGCTAATAACACTTAACAAACGAATGGAAATCTGCTATAACTAACGGTAGATTCTACAAGAAAGGAATATTTTAAATGAAAAAATTAACAAGAAACGCAATCGGAAGCCTGATCGTCGGATCCGTTTTTGCATTAGTGGCTGTCTTTAGCCCACTTACTCCGTCCGCTTCAGCGGCAGGTACTTGTACTGGTGGTCTGACTGCGGCGAATGGTGTTGACTGTGCAAAGGGTAACGACGTTCCTGACACACTGTTTGGTACAGGTTCAATCTTTTCTAACGTCGTCAACGTACTATTGTTCGTCATTGGTGCCATCAGTGTCGTTATGCTGATTATCGGTGGAATTCGTTACACAGTCTCGGCTGGTGACAGTGGAAACGTGACTGCAGCAAAGAATACTATCATGTATGCGCTTATCGGCCTTGCAATTGCCTTTCTGGCCTTCGCGATCGTCAACTGGGTACTGACGGCAATTACCCCAGGCGCAACACCTTAAGTCAAGTATCCTTTCTTGAAACAAAGATCCCGGCTCGAACGCCGGGATTTTTGTATGGTCTTGACCGCTTGATATCTACATCTATTCATCAGAATTAAAAACTCCCGATTGCTCGGGAGTTTTTATGTACGTTGATCGCTGTCCTATTGGACTTGGATCTTCTTTGCTTGTTCCTGTCGGATCTTGTTAAAGGTAATAGTCAGAACGCCGTCTTTCAGGACTGCTTCTACTTCGTCTTCTTTTACACTGACAGGCAATGCGAGTGTTCGGCTGAATTCACCCCAATAACATTCTTGAATGTGCCAGTTGGTTGCGTCGGTGTCGTCACCACTACTTAGCGTACCGCTAATAGTGAGGATGCCGTCACTGATGCTCACATCAAGCTCTTCTTTGTTGACGCCTGCGGTGCGGGCTTTCACAACGAGCTTGTCATCAGTTTCGTATACGTCAACGGCTAGCTGGCCAGGGAATTCTTCTTCCGAGTCGTCCCAGTCGTTATCTGTCGCTACTGGCGCGGGTGCGTCAGCTGATGATAGGTCGTCGTCACTCAAGAACGCTGCGGCCAGTTCATCTTCAATTAGTAAGTCTTCGTTTTGCTTGCGGGCCATGATATCCTCCACTTTCTCTAGGCTCATTTGACAAATAGTCTTTCGTATTATAACGGGCATATGCGGTATAATCAACTAAATGGGTGGTCCAAACGTAAAAAACACAATGGTTGACAGACTGCTTGGTATTGTCGCTCCACACCTCTGTTCTGGATGTGGTAAAATTGGCTCGCTACTATGTGATAATTGTAAATATAACATCACTAGTCAAACATTTTCTGGCTGTATTTTGTGTAATCGGACGTCAATTGAAGGTATATGTCAGCACCATAAAGTTGCTTTCCAGCAAATATGGGTAGTTGGTGAGCGTTCGGGCACGTTACAGAGGTTGATTGGCGGATTTAAGTTTCAGAATATGAAGACGGCAGCACACGACCTAGCTGACTTACTAGACAAGCGCCTGCCTCGGTTACCCTTTGATACACAGGTTGTACCCGTGCCGACCACTCCAGCGCATATTCGTGAACGGGGCTATGATCACCTTGGACTGATTGCAAGCGGCTTTGCTGTACGTCGTGGACTGACGTTGAATCCATTGCTTGGCCGTAAAAACATGGCGACACAGCATTACGCCAACCGGCAAGATCGAGTTAATCAAGCGAAGTCGGCGTTTCTTTTAACCGGCCAGGTTAATCCGACACTCCCCTATTTGATCATTGATGATGTCGTGACAACTGGTTCGACGATTTTGGAAGCTTCGCGATTGTTGGCTAGTGCTGGTGCACAATATGTATCAGTAGGAGTGTTAGCCCGTCAACCTCTCGAAATTAATAAGATTTAAATTTTAGAAGCACACAATGATGCAATGGGATCTCGTAAATTAATCACTATTCCTGAGCGTTCAGAAATGCTGGCTGAGTTCTTGGGTATTATGATTGGCGACGGGAGTATTAGTAGATATCAAGCATCCATATCCTTAAATCGCATAACCGACTGGGAGTTTGGACAGTATATCGTTTCGCTTATTCGTTCACTTTTTAGTGTTGAACCTGCTCTACATATAAGAGAGAATCTTAACTGTTTGGTTATTGTCGTCTCTTCGGTGCAATTTGTCGACTTCTTATTATTGTGTGGACTTCCTATGGGAGACAAGATAAGGGCTGGGTTGGATGTGCCAGTATGGATCACACAGAATCGTCATTATCTCACAGCTTGTCTAAGGGGTATATTCGATACAGACGGGAGTATATACTAAGAGATTCATGTCTATCGTCTGAAACAATATGCCTATATGCGCACGGCTTTCGTCAGTGCATCTTACCCTCTCATTGAATCGATATTTCAACATCTCAATTACCTACAGCTCAACCCAAAGATACGTGGCATGAGAAAAGTGACAATTGAACGATTTACAGATATAGACGGATACTTTAGAATAGTTGGAAGTAGTAATCCGAAACACGTCCGTCGCTTTACTATGTTCGGAGGAGTCGGATAGTGGTTTATTCCAGTGGTCTTGAAAACCGCCAAGTCGCAAGGCTTCGAGAGTTCGAATCTCTCCTCCTCCGCCATAATAAAAAGATAACCGTCAAGGTTGTCGTTTTATTTAGACGTTGGTATAGCCGCTACCACCGCCAGATCCAGGGGCAAGGTTGGCAAGAACGAAGTTAACGGCTGCATAGGCGAGGAATGCGATAACTACCCCCACTAAGGCATAGAGAATGGTGTTTTTTGCAGCTGTAACGTTGGTCGAATTACCACCAGATACCACGTAACGTAGTCCGCCGACGATAATCATAACGACACTTAAGGCACCAATGATGAATAAGAGTGTGTTAGTTACAGTAGTGAGTACACCGCCAGAGCCAAACAGATCAGTGGGCTGTCCATTACCGCGGGCTGCGTTTACCCCATCTTGGACGCTTTGTGCTGAAGTAACATCAGCAAGTCCAATAGAGCTTGATATCACGAAAACAATCGCCCATAACACTATTTGAATTGTTTTGGTTATCTTTGCCATATCACTCCGAAAACTATTAGATAACTATAACGATATTATAGCAAATAGACGGTCAGAATGCTAGTCTTGGCCTCTGTTTTATGCTACAATCGGTCAAGTTGCAAGCGCAGTCTGCGCGCGCTACGCCCGGAGGAGTACCCAAGTGGCTGAAGGGGATGGTTTGCTAAATCATTAGTCTGGGGAGACCTGGAGCCGGAGTTCGAATCTCCGCTCCTCCGCCATACAAGAACACGTTGCTTTTGCAGGGTGTTTTTTGTTTTGCCCTTACGAAACATTGACTATTATCATAATTTATGATAAAATATTTACTAATCTCTGACTGAGATGTGAATGGCCCTAGGATCCGTTCACTCCGCACTTTTAGAAAGGTAGGTGGCAGAAATGCCCCTCATCGACATCACAATGAAGCCTGGCTACCGAATGCGACTTAAGAAGACGCGTGGCGTCGTCTCGGCCACACCGAACGTCACTCGCATCATGATCAAGCAGCACTTCTCACAAGCGCTCCCCGAGCTGCTGGTTGCGAACGTTGCTAAACTTGGCCTCGACCTCGACACCCCTTCCGAGGGGATTCAGGTCATGAACCACAACTACGGTGACTACGACGTCAACGTCGCGAATGTCTGGATCAAGTTCCAGTTCAGCGAACCGCAACCCGAACTGGGTGAGCGGTTGCGCATCCGCAACCAGTTGTACGCCCTGATCATGGGCTGGTTCGAGTTCAAGGAACTCATCCCGGAAGATTTCATCATGGACATCCTCTGGGGTCCGACCAATGGCAAAGGCGTCATCGATGGTGTCGAGATTTTGTGGTAGCCCTCGGCACTTCGTTGTAGACAGACAGTCTCCGGAGTGATCCGGGGGCTTTCTGCTTTTCATGCTCATGCTATACTAAAATCAAGATGAAATCCGATGATCAAGAGAAAGATTGGGGTCAGGATCCCAACACCGAATTTGATGACACTTCAGGTGACGATGTCTCTCAAGAAGACATGGCTGATGACAGTGATCCAGGAAGAACGATTACCTGGACGGCTAAGGAGTATATCCACTCTGACCGCAGTCCCACATGGTTCGTGATTTTTGCCATTATTATCCTTAGCTTAATTGCCGTCGATATCTTTTTACTAAGGTCGTATACGTTTTCAGGGCTGGTGATCGTCATGGCGGTGGCCCTGATTATTTACACCCGTCGCCCTCCCCGCACGCTTACCTACGGACTTAGTACTAATCAGGGTCTCTATGTCGGCGAAAGGCTGTATCGTTTTGATGAGTTTAAAGCCTTCGGTGTCATCAAGGATGGTCCGCATCATTCGATCATGCTCATTCCTATTAAGCGGTTTTCTCCGGGTGTTTCAGTCTACTTTCCAGACGAATCAGGGGAAGAGATTGTTGATATCCTTGGTCAACAATTGCCAATGGAAGATCTAAAACTCGACATAATCGACATTGTTGTTCGCAAGCTTCGTCTTTAAACCTAGAGAAGTACCTCCTCCTGTGGTACAATAACCTTTGTTCGCTCGCTTGGCGGGCCGAAAGCACCTTCTAGTTACAAAGATATGGCCCGTTGTTCTTAAGACAACGGGTTATATCATATGCACCCGTAGCTCAGCTGGATAGAGCGTTGGCTTGCGGAGCCAAAGGTCGTGCGTTCGAATCGCGCCGGGTGTACCAAATTGTAATTATAAAAAAGACTCATAATGTGTGGGTCTTTTTATTATCACCTCTCCTAAATCAACGATAGATCATTAATTTGGGGTAGGACCGATGCCCGTGTCGGTTGGACAGGGCATCGGTTGTAGGGAGTTCCTACCTGTGAGCTAGTGCATAGGTCAGATGCATGTCGTGCACCTTCACGTAGAAGGTGGATCCATCATCTGTGACGACCTCGTAGACCACCTTGTTGTCGGGCTCTACGCCCGCCGCCTCGGCGAGTTGCCGCTCGAAGGGCGAACTCGCTGGGCTGCGCTCGATCTGCATGATGATGCCAGTGAGCTGTATGTGGGGCGCGAAGTAGTCCTTGATCCGGGTGACCGTCTTCACATCGTGAAGAGGCTTGACCATTTCGGGAACAAACGATCCAAAGAACACGGTGAAACTCCTCTAGTTTGGGGACGGTATGTACCATCCAGGTGCCGACTTTTGTATAACCTCAAGTCGATAGCATTATAGCATAAGTACTATAAAATGTCAATACTACTCACCTCTTTGTGAGCAGGATGTTCAATCTGTTATGATTGAGCGACTTTGGTACAATAAAAGTATGAACATCACAAAGCTTGTCCACTCATGCCTCATTGTTGAATCAAACGGGAAACGTATCGTAACCGACCCTGGTAATTACAGCTGGCAAAGTGGCATCGTGAAGCCTGAATCGCTGACTGGCATTGGTGCGATTGTCGTCACTCATGCCCACCCCGATCATTTATATGAAGAGTTCGCAGAGGCGATCCAGCAGGCTTCACCTGATGCGAAGTGGTATGGTCCAGCCGAAGTGGTTGAGCAACTCGGCAACTGGGGTATACAAGGCCTAACAACAAGTGATACCGATGACGTTCGGTTCATCGAATCGCAACACGCTGATCTAGACCCTTGGTTTAAGGTTCAGCCTGAACACACTAGCTTTGTCATATTTGGAGAACTGCTTATCGGTGGGGATTGTCACACGCTAACTGAATCTCACGGAGCACGAATCTTTGCTGCAGCGGTTAACGGTGGTCCATGGGGAGCGGTCGTTGGGTTTACCCGAATGATTGAGTCCATGACTGATCGTCCTCAAGTCGTTATTCCCCTTCACGATTGGCACTTTAACGACGATGCTCGAAATGGAATTTATGCTCGTCTTCCTGAAGTTCTTTCTGAATTTGATGTTGAGTTTGTTCCCTTGGAAAATGGGGTGACTAAAGAACTTTAATTAAAAACTGCCTCGTAGTGAGGCAGTTTTAAGTCTAATTTTGTATGCGATTAGATCGCAAGTGTAAAGACGAGATCTTGTGACTTACCTGCCTTCAAATCGTAGACAGTAGTCTCGTACTGGAGCTTGAGGTCAGTTGCACCCTTGGTTACTTCAAATACGATATTTCCAGTGACGGTCGCACCGGCAGAGACGTCACCACTCTTGAGCGCTGGACTGACATCATAGAATGAAGAGGTATTCGACACGCCATCTTCGCTAATTTTCAGATCGTATCCCGAAAGGTATTTACTGTCGGAACTAATGTTCTTTGCTGTAACATTAACAACAATATACTCCATACCGTCATCTGGTGTAACGTAGCTGTCGCTTCCAGTAAAGACATAGTCGCGCTTCACCGAGTTGACCTTTACTTCGAATTGGCCAAAGGTAGCAGTCTCGCCTTTTTTGTAGTCTTTCTTGGCTTCGATCAAGGCTTTATTTTCAGCATTGTAGCTGTCGTAGGCCTTGTTTAGCTCGTCGATAGCTTTTCCGCCAGCAACGCCGGTTGTACCAGCGGCTAGTATCGCGATGATAAAGAAGACTGTAATGAACAAGCTCCATAGAACGGCCAGTCCACCGGTAATCAATCCGGCAATACCCATACCTTTTACGCCAGGTTTTTTGAGCGAAATGATACCAAGGACAACGGCGGTTGCCCCTGCCAGGAATCCAAAGAACGGTACCCATCCAAAGACAAACGCCACAATACCAACGATCATGGCCGCAACGCCAAGCCCATTAGTGGGTTGTGGGTGAACTGGAGCTACTGGTGTCGCATGCGCTACTGGTGTTGATGCCACAGCGGCTACCGCTGGGCCGTCGTTTAATGATACGTGCACCTCTTTTGGTGAGGGGTGATCTGCCGGATGTTGTGCGGCGGGTGACGCAGCAACCGGCTTCTTTTTTTCTTCTGCCATAAAACCTCCTATTTAACTAAGTAAAATTATAGCGCCAAGCCGATTTTCGGACAATCCTATTGGTGCCCTCAATCTGTTACAATAGAGCGATTGGAGAGGTGCAGGAGTGGTTGAACTGGCCGCTCTCGAAAAGCGGTATGGGGCAACCCATCGAGGGTTCGAATCCCTCCCTCTCCGCCATAATGCGAGGAGTTTCTATGGAAGATTCAATTTTTACAAAAATTATAAAGGGTGAAATTCCTTCACACAAGATTTACGAAGACGGCAAGACGTTGGCCTTTTTAAGTATTTATCCTTCTGTCGTTGGCCACACAATCATCATTCCAAAAGTTCAAGTTGAGTCGTTATGGGACCTCGAAGATGATGATTACCAGGCAGTTATGGCAACGGCTAAAAAAGTCGCGCTGAGGCTAAAAGAGGTCTTGGGCGTTGAACGTATCGGCGAGAAAGTCATTGGATTGGACGTTCCTCATGCCCATGTTCACCTAGTACCGTTTACGACAGCCGAGCAGTACTACGCATCTGAAACTCACAATGAACCAGACCACGCTAAATTAGCGGTGTTGGCCGAAACATTAAGGTTTTAAATGTCACTACGAATCATTGTGATCGGTAAAAAACATGAATCGTGGGTGGCCGAAGGAATCGAACGCTATCAAAAGCGCCTGAAAGCACCGTTTTTAGTGGAATGGGTATTGATGGCACATTCGTCCCGTGAAGGCGACAGAGCGCGTCAGGAAGAGTCAGAACGCATACTTTCGAACCTATCCGCTCATGCTTTTGTTATATTGTTGGATGAGCGAGGCAAAACACTCGATTCACCACGGCTTGCCGAAACCCTCCAGGTCCAACTTGATCGTTCCGTTGATGTTGTGTTGATCATCGGGGGATCCTATGGCGTTGACGATCGCCTGCGTCATCGAGCTAACCTCGTCTGGTCACTCTCGCCACTAGTGTTTCCGCATCAATTAGTGCGACTCATCCTAATCGAGCAACTATATCGCGCCCAACAGATCACCATCGGTGGTCAATATCATCACGGATAGCCTATATTGACAACTTGTAAAGCTTATGCTAGAGTAGTATCTGTAAACACTACTCAAATACAAACATGTTCTCAATAATCATTAACCCCATTCCCCTGCTGTTCACTATCGCCACGACGTTTGGCGTGTTGATACACGATACCCAGCTTGACCGAGCCGCTAAGGTAGCTTTGTCAATGCCGGTTGCATTTGCCACCTACGCTGCGGCCGATGCGGCAATAAAAAGTAGCGAACATGTTCATGTTGAACGTGTATCGATTCCTGCGAATCTTGCTTCACTCCGTTCGATGACTCCAAGGTTACAGCCACGTGATGACAATCATCGCTATGCCGAGTCGAAAAAGCTTCACTATAGTGGTGGCGATAACGGCTACGCATGGCCGTCTATCTAACGAAGTATTTCGAGTTCGTGCTCGAGCCGGATCACTAATAACTGCTTGTCTGTAAGCAGTTTTTTAGATTCCTCAACCAGTTTCGCTGGGGCTTTTTCAACATACGTAGGATTTGATAGTCGTCCCTCAAGAGCCTGGATATCATGATGAGTAGCAGCGAGGCGTGCTTCGAGGTTCGTTTGATGTTCGTTTAGCGTCTTCTCGGATACGTCTAACCATGCATCGCGGCCAGATGCAGGCAATCGTAGTCCCCTCGCGGTTTCGATAACGGTGACATCACTAAGTTTGGCTAGGCGCTTAATTAAATCTTTGTTGTCCTCGATCAAGCTATCATCTTGGTAGAGTAGAGCATATTTTTCGTTTCCAGGAAGCGATGTAATCACAAAGCGAGCCTCGGTAACGAGTTGTTGAAGTTGGCCGAACTCACCTGCAGCAATGTCGTTATAGGCAAGCATATCTGGCCACGATTCATTAATCAGTAGGCTATTGTGCCATGGAAGGGTTTGCCAGATGGTCTCGGTAACGAAGGGGGCAAATGGATGGGCAAGTTTCAGGCTGGTATCAAGCACCCAAGCAAGTAAGTCGGGGTTGTCTTGATCTTTCGAGGCTTCGATATACCAGTCAGCGACGCTGTCCCAGATAGCGTGGTATAGGTGCTCGCTGGCTTCTGCTAGACGGTAGCTATCGAGAGTTCTCTCAATCGACTCTTTGGCTGTCTTTAGTTCGCTAATAATCCAGTGATCGGCGAGTGACGTCGGTTCGGGTATACCTGGTTGATAATTCTCGCCAAGCTTATTTTCGGCAAAACGGGCAATATTCCATAATTTGTTACAGAAGTTACGACCCGAAACGATACGATCGGTGCTAAAGGCCTGATTCTGTCCAGGGCTACGATTTGCAATCAGGCCAAGACGCAGGGCGTCAGAACCGTATTCGCCGATCGACTCCATCGGGTTGATAACGTTACCCTTACTTTTACTCATTTTTTGAGCATGCTCATCGAGAACCATACCGTGCAGGTATACGTCTTTGAATGGAATATCACCTGTGACATAGATTCCCAGCATAATCATGCGAGCAATCCAGCGATCAAGGAGGTCAGTACCCGTTTCCATTAAGGTGGTTGGATAGAATCGCTTTAAGTCTCCGTCATCTGTAACACCCGTAGTAATAAATGGCCACTGACCGCTACTAAACCAAGTATCAAAAGTATCTTCTTCACGTTTGTACGTTGTACCATTCACAACGATAGTCTTTTCATCGACACGTTCGTCAAATATCCAATCGTTTGCATCATTGAGGTTTTGGAATGCTGGGATAGGGATCCCCCACGGGATCTGTCGAGACAGGTTCCAGTCATGAACGTTACGAAGATACTGTAAAAGAATCTGTTTTTTGCTGGTAGGATAAAACGTAATCTTTCCAGCCTCGATTGCCTCGATTGCCTTGGCTGCGAGTGGCTCAATCTTTAAGAACCATTGGTCTTTTATAAGGGGTTGAATTGGCAAACCACTCTTGTAGTCGTAGCCAACTGTGTGTTCGTAGGGTTGTTCTTTACGGATAAGTTCTTCGGCCTGGAGGGCTGCGAGAGTACGTTTGCGAGCCGTTTCAACATCAAGTCCCATAAACTGTTGCGGAACGTTAATCATCGTGCCATCAAAGTCGATAACCTGGATGCGCGGGAGGTCGTGACGCTTGCCTACTTCAAAGTCGTTCGGGTCGTGAGCAGGAGTGATTTTAACTGCTCCGGTTCCGAATTCAGGGTCAACGTAGTCGTCGGCGATGATTTTAATCTCGCGGTCGGTAAGCGGCAGCTGTAGGCGTGTGCCAATCAAATCTTTATAGCGAGGATCGTTCGGGTTTACCGCAACAGCGGTGTCGCCAAACAGTGTTTCGGGTCGTGATGTTGCAATGACAATTTCGCCGATCTTGTCGAGCATTGGGTAGGCAATATGCCACAACGTACCCTTCTCGAGCTTGTGGTCGACTTCGATGTCAGCATAACTTGTCTGATACTTTGTACTGTAGTTTACAATACGTTCGCCTCTGTAAATGAGGCCATCATCCCATAGTTTTTTAAACGTTTGATTGACGGTTTTGATAACTTTTTTATCAAGGGTAAAGACGAGGTCATCCCATGAAGCACTGACGCCAAGTGCACGAAGTTGTAGCTCCATATTGCCTCGTTGTTGGTCGACGAACTCCCATACCTGGGTATAGAGTTGTTCGCGGCTAAAATCAAAGCGACTCTGTCCCCTTTTTTGTAATTCCTTCTCGAACACTACCCATGTTTCGAAACCGGCGTGATCCGCACCAGGAATAAATATAGTGTCATAACCTCGCATGCGTTTGTAGCGAACCATGATGTCCTTGAGGCCCATATCAAGAGCGTGACCAATGTGAAGATTGCCATTTGCGTTCGGCGGTGGCATGACTGTACTGAACGGCTCACCTTCTCCAGAAGGCTTAAAAGCGCCACTTTGTTCCCAAAGGGCGTATATGTTCGGTTCGTATTGATTTGGTTCGTACGCTTTAGATAGTTTCACACGAATTCTTAACTTTCTTAAATTGCAATATACACGTGAATTAGTTAATTAGAATTTAAGAATTCACGGCTTTTACTTTAGTTTTCATTATAGCATAGACCCCCGTTGTATAATGGAGGTATGATTGAGCTTCAGAAGTGCGGAGATAAAGAGCAGTGGGACGAATATCAGCTAGAACATGGTGGTCACCCACTACAGTTATGGGGGTGGGGTCAAGTAAAAGCGGGCCACGGCTGGTCGGCTGAAAGGATCTTTGCTTACGATGAAGATACGGTTGTTGGTGTCGCACAGGTACTGATTCGGAAGCTTCCCCTTCCCTTCCGCTCGTTTGCGTATATACCGAGGGGCCCGATTGTGTCGGCCGAGTACAAAGACGAATTTCTTGAATCTCTCGCAAAGTTAGTAAAACGCGACTATCGTTCGGTGAGTTTGGCTATCGAACCAAATACAGCTGAATACGAAGCACCGGAAGGGTGGAAGCGCTCGACTAATAAAGTGTTACCAGCCGAAACTATCCTTCTTGATTTGAAGAAAAGTGAAAGTGATTTACTGGCGGGTATGGCAAAGAAAACTCGCCAATACATCCGTAAATCGGCCGCCGAGGGTATCACGATTAAAACGGTCCGGAGCAAGGAAGAACTTGAGAAGTGCCTTCATATCTATCGACAAACTGCCGAACGAGCAAAGTTTAATTTGCATCAGAACCAATATTATTCAGATGTCTTTAATCTGTTAGACGACCACTCCCCTATTTTTGCTGCATATCTGGACGAACAGCCCATCGCCTTTTTGTGGCTGGCGATTAGTGCTGATGTTGCCTACGAGTTGTACGGTGGTATGAATGAAGATGGCCAGCAACTTCGTGCAAACTACGCCCTAAAGTGGTACGCAATTCGAAAAATGAAAGAATGGGGCCTAAGCCAGTATGACTTTGGGGGCCTTGTTGTCGGCGGCGTATCTGTGTTTAAACAGGGGTGGGCATCGGAAGAATTCGTTTACGCCGGTACATTTGAAAAACCGCTGTCCCCTACGTTCTCTCTTTGGAGTAAGGGGTTACCAGCGGCTAAATCAATTCTTCAAAAGCTTCGAAGATAGTATTATTTAAGATTTCGCTCATTTGCGAGCGTATGGAGATATGCCAACGTCGATACCTTACCTAGTCGGCTGTGTGTATCGAGGTCAGGATCTTCTAGTTCCCTACCGTAGTTTTCGATACCTTTTAAGATCTCGTCATCTGTAATAGGGGGAAACTTCACTTCGATTTGTTGCGGTGCTTGTTCTTCGTGTCGTACAGGGATGGGAGCAGTGAGTGTCATGTTTATGTTCTTTCTGTTATAAGCTTACATTAGCATAAGCTTTACAAAAAGTCAATAAGTGTACCTATATCCAGGAGGTTTTTGTCATCGACAGGCTAGGGGTGACCTCGAGATCAAACGGAGAGGTAGGTTCTTTTCTTTGTGCATAGAAACATCCCAATGTGGCGATCATGGCAGCATTATCTGTACAAAGGCTCATCGGAGCGTATTCGATAGGCAAGGGAAGTCGCTCGGATAATTGACGACGAAGCTCTTGATTGGCAGCAACCCCTCCGGCGATAACAACCGAAGCAGGGGAGTGGTCTTTAAATGCAGTCTCGGCTTTGTCGACGAGCGTTTCGATTGCTGTGTGCTGGAAGCTAGCGGCAAAGTTTGCCTTTTGAACGTCGTTTAGACGTGCTGCAAGGTCGCCAGACGGGAAAGACGTGTTCACGCCTACTTCGCGTTGAACCGCACGGAGAACGGCTGTCTTAAGGCCCGAAAAACTAAAGTCATAGGCACCTTTTAGTTTTGCTTTCGGAAGGACGTATGCCTTCGAGTCGCCTTCGAGTGCGGCGTGCGCAATCGAAGGACCGCCTGGGTAGGGGAGGCCGAGGATCTTGGCTACCTTATCGAAAGCTTCACCAACAGCATCGTCTTGGGTTTGTCCTAATAGTTCGTAGTCGCCGTGATCCTTAAACAAGACCAGTTGTGAATGTCCACCACTGACGATCAGGGCGAGCATTGGGAAAGTTGGTTGTCTTGATGGAAGTTGCAAGTTAATTTCGTTTGATTGATCGGTAATGAAGTTGGCATAAACATGGGCTTCAACGTGGTGAATAGGGTAGAGAGGTTTATTTTTTATGAGAGCAAGCGTGCGTGCGGCAAGTGTTCCTACCAGTAGTGAGCCGATGAGGCCTGGTGCGTATGTTACCGCAATACCGTCAATGTCATCCCAGCTAAGATTAGCGTCCTTTAGAGTTTGATCGATAACGGGGTTAATTACCTCAATGTGACTACGGGCTGCGACCTCTGGAACAACCCCACCATAGACGGCGTGGATATCAATTTGTGAGTTAACAACATTGCTCAGTAAGAGATGTCCGTCCTCGACGATGGCCGCAGCGGTTTCGTCACAACTACTCTCAATTCCTAAAATTCTCATCTGTTATATTCTAACACGTCGCTTTTTTCGTTGAATAACTTGTAGTTTGCTGAGAAAAGGCTTAAAATATTAAGCACAAACACAGCAAATATTCAGGTGGAGGAAATATGAAGACGGCGATTCGTGGCGTATTGTTTAGTTTTATCTTGATAATGGTGTTCGGCGCATCGGTCGATGCATCAGACCACTGGTCGTGGGCACAAGGCGATCCAAAGGTAGTAATGAGTGAGTCGGCACGATTCGATACTTATTCACAGTGTCCTCATTACCAAGTCACGCGCATGATTGTTAGTATAGATAATCCTCAGAAAGTATGTGTACACAGCGAGGGTATGCTCCAGTTCGTTACGTTTTTCTTGGACGGAGGAGAGCCAAGGGCTGCGGTTGGGTTTGGCCTAGGTAGCGACCTGTATCTGCTTGATAATTTATGTCGAGGGTCGATACGTTGCCTGTATATACCACAAACCGACTCGCTGGTGCGGCGTGTGTATAGTGGGAACAATAGATACCAAAGCCTTGTCATACCACACTTATCTCGCCAGCTCGGGCGAGCCATCCATAGCGATGGGAGCGTCGGCTACTCTATAAAAGATTTTGCTGAAGAGAAATCACTAGGCAATGACGTATCCCAACTCTCTATTGGGACGATAGGGCTGTCCCGAAACGGGCAATGGGCGGCTATTGAGATACAAGACGGAAGTATCGCGGTTGTACATATAGCGTCCGGTGTTACTAAACAGATTTGGAGAACTGGTCAACAATATGGCTTTGGGCATGATCCCGAAATGGAACTGGCCATATCAAACGATGGTGAATATGTTGCGGTTATGGGAGAAAATGCTGGGTTTTTGATCATTCAAAGCCAATCAGGGTGTGGTGTCCTTGCGCCAACCGTGATGACATCTGTAGAAAATTGTCCGATAGCACCCGTACAAACCGATCACTTCATGCCATCGTTTCGGTTTGGCTCACATCCTGAATTTGACAACGAGGGTGGATCATTACGGTTTCTTGCGGCCTCTTATACATTACCTCCTCGCTTTGTTGTTATGCGAGCGTCAGGTTATGAAGGTGGTTCAAGGCTTTCTTATTTGGCAATGGGAGATTCGTTTGCAAGTGGAGAGGGTGAGAGTAATGATTCCTTCTACTTAGCAGGAACAAATGATACTCATGAACGATGTCATACGAGTCGTCGTTCGTATCCGTTCCTTCTTAGTAGTTCAATCACTGAGCCAGAAGGTTTAGTAAAAAGTGTGGCGTGTTCAGGGGCAAAGATAAAAGATATTGTTGGTGACGACACGAACTATTGGGGTCAAGCTAATCGACTCATGGTAGCGGGAATGACTATATCGAATAAGTTGACTATGCAAACGCAGGCACTACTTGGTTTTCTTCCTGGACGTATCCATCAAGCGATGTTTTATTCATACACATATCCGCGTAGGGCAACAATAGGTATTGGCGGGAACGATGCGGGATTGATGGATAAATTAAAAACCTGTGCGATGCCAGAGCGCTGTGAATGGGTCAAAGATGCCACGGCCCGTCGTAAAACAGCACTCGAGGTCGAGCGACTATATGATAAGCTACTCGGTCTATTTAGGAAACTAAAAAACGAAAGCCCTACGACAGCACTTCAAGTTGTCGGGTATCCACTAGTGATACGGCCATACGGTGACTGCGATCCTATTACTTCGACACTCCTTGATAGCGAAGAGCGATTGTTTATGGATCAGGGCATACGTTTGCTGAATGATGTCCTAAAAAGAGCAGCCGTTGCTACGCAGATTCCATTTATTGATATTCAGGACAGCCTAGTGGGCCATCGGTTATGCGAACATACTAGCCCAGCTATCAATAGTCTGAGATTAGGGGATGATATCAGCCCGATTCGTGCATTACCATCGTTTCTGCTAATAGGTGCCGAGTCATTTCACCCTAATCCGGTCGGTCACCAGATGATCGCAAAAGCAATAGATAGTGCTACTTTGCAAAGTGCGTCAGGATCGTGTGGCGAATGTGCCAGTCAATTGTCAGATTATTGGACGTACGGTGCTGTCATTGACGATGAATCTAGGTATGCGAGTGATTTTCTTGACGACACGACCCTTAGTGACGAACAGAAAGACATGATGATAAAGCTCGAAGCCTTTAGCCTCCTTCCTCATTCATCTGCTACGGTCGAAGTTCGTTCTGAAAGTAGCAAACTGGGGACTTTCATAACTGATGAATCCGGTGCTCTTGAGGTAAGCGTTCGGTTGCCCGAGGGCCTCGGGGAGGGGTATCATACTGTACATATTCACGGGACATCATATACCCATCAATCCGTCGATTATTATCAAGTTATATCCTATAGAAATGAGATTCCGATCCATTTTTTCTCGCCTGTGATACCCAGTTTAGTCACTTTGATACCGCCTATTTTTGCTAACAATGTACCGAATCAACAGGTCAGCGAAGTATTGGGGTCGAGTAGCTTACCGTCGACTACCTCGAGTCCACCGCACCAACGTTCAAGTAACTACAATCGATGGCTTGGCTTTGTTGTGCTGGCTATAGCTCTGGTAGGAGGGTTAGGGATCGTACTCATCATAAGAAAAGTACTATTTCGTACTCGAGACAGGGGAGGATAGGTATAATGTTTGTATGACTAGTATCCGAACAATTGTTAAAAAACTTATTCCTACCAAATTATTTCGACACATAGAACCATACGGGCATCTGGTCGAGGCGATACTCATGAATGTTCGCTACGGATTTCCTGCTCGCAGAATGCGCATTATCGGAGTGACGGGTACGAACGGTAAAACGACAACATCGTTCCTGATTCACCGTATGCTTCATGAATCGGGCATCAATGTTGGGTTAATGACGACTGTTGCGAATGGTATCGGCGACGATATTATTCCGCAAAAAGTGCACATGACAACCACGCAAGCAGGTATGTTGCAGCGTCGTTTACGTGACTATGCTCGTGCAGGGGTTGAATGGGTAGTCGTTGAAACCTCGAGTCACGCCCTCGCACAGTACCGTGTTTGGGGACTGCCCTACGAGGTTGCCGTGATGACGAACATTACTCACGATCATCTTGATTATCACCATACGTTTAAGAACTATGTCGAGGCAAAGCGACGACTGTTCAAGATTGCGAATAAGAATGGCTTACGTTTTGGGGTCGCAAATGCACAAGATCCGAACGGTGCACTATTTGCTAAAACAGTTGCAAATTCGACAACATACGGTATTGGAACAGGAGATCTAGTGGCTAGCCAAGTAAAACTAGCGAATGACCATTCTACGTTTAAAGTAACAATCGGAAAGGATAGCTATTCGATCCGAGTCAATATCCCAGGCGAATTCAATGTGAGTAATAGTCTTGCTGCGATTGCAGTGGGACGAAAATTGGGACTTACCAAGACTCAAATTGAGAAGGGCATTGCTGCACTAGAGGGTGTTGAGGGTCGTATGAATATTATCGACGAAGGTCAGAAGTTTAAGGTCATCGTTGACTTCGCAAGTACACCTGACGGTTTTGAAAAGTTCTTTAGTAGTGTCCGACCACTTACAAAAGGAAAACTAGTTGCGGTGTTTGGTTCAGCCGGAAGGCGTGATGAGAGCAAACGCGCTACGCAGGGTGCTATCGCCGGCAAGAATGCTGATATCGTCATCGCAACTGAAGAAGATGACCGTGATGTTGATGGGCAACAGATACTTAAGCAGATCGCGAGTGGCGCAAAAAAGGCAGGTAAAAAAGAGGGCAAGGATTTGTTCTTGATTCAAGACCGCGAAGAAGCAATTGGATTTGCACTTACTCAAGTCTCGGGTCCGGATGATGTTGTCGTCCTATTAGGTAAGGGTCATGAAAATACCATTGAGCGAGCCGACGGTGTTTATCCTTGGAACGAAGCTGAAGTTGTCAGGGCGGCGCTCCGAGAGCTTAAAAAGAACAAAAAGTAGTATCTTATCAGTCGAGTGTTAGGCTGGTACAGCGGATATAGCCACCACCCTTAGCGAGCTCTGATATCTCTGGGGTAATAACTGTGATCCCGTGCGATTCGAGGGAAGCGCGAAGTAAAGGGGCATACGCACTCATGATCACTGTTTCCCCAGTAGAGACAAGATTTCCAGCAAAAGCATGCTGAGCTTCTTCAATTGAGATTTCAATCTTGTCTACTGCATCAAAATTCGCTAAAATTGCCTGACTTTCAGGCGTAAAGGCAGCGGGACAGTAGGCAATAAGCCCTCGTTCATTTTCGCCAGGCGCTTTGATGATCGACAACGCAAGGTCGATATCATAAAAGAAACTATCGTTCCAACCTGATACGGCGTTTTTCATAGGTACTCCGTGCTCATCAAGCTCGGGGACGGTTTGAAGTTGAATCCGTTCGTAGCCGAGTGTTTCAGTGGCGAATACCTGGGCCGCTAGGTCACTTCGATAGCCTTGCCCGCAGAACAGATAATTCCCGCAAGCCAGTGCATCACCCTGTCCACTAAATTTTAAGCCGTCTGGTACACGGATGACGTTTTTACCGAGAGATGTCAGTACTTGCTCTGCGTAGGCTTCTTCGGCCTTTCGTACATCGGGAAGGCGAGCAAGAATGGCTGTGTCACCGCGCACCAGAGCCCAGTTAGCGGTGTAGACACCGTCCTGACTATCAGTGGGTGATGGAATGCGTTCGATTGCAACGCCCGCATCAGTCAGTGCTTGAACGATTGACTGGTGCTCTTCGCTTGCTACCGATTGATTGACCAAAGGATCACTGTAATAGGGGTTAATTGCTTGTTCGGCGCTGAAATGGAGGGCGTCAGACATGAGGACGGTTCGATTAATTCGAGGCACAGATGACTCCTTAGTAGTAATAATCTTTTGTTCGTTTGTAATAATAGTGACGATGGATGCGTTCACCAATTTTTGTCCAAAGTTTATAAGATACTGGCTTAATAACGAGGTCGTAGCACCCTATGTAGTCGATAACATTTTTACTAAAAGCTGTCTTGAAAAGGCCGATTCCATAGTGGGGATGGTCCGGATTATCAATATCATCACTAGGTGGTGAGCCACAGAAATCGTGGATCAAAGCGCCTTTTGATTTCGCCCACTTGATAACTTCCCATTGTAAAAAGTGGCTGGCGCCATAGGCAGTTCGTTTACGAACTGATGCACCGTCTTTGTAGGTACTTTTCTTCCCCAGTACCATGGCGTATGCTCCGGCAACGATGCTGCCTTCGTACCGGGCGAAGAATAACTGGCCCAGTCCTGCCTTTTCAAATCGTTGCCAAAACGCTTTGTAGTAATTATAACTACGAATACCGAACTGACCTTCAGCAGTTTCGCTCAGCAGTTTATACATTGTTCGACAGTTCTTGTCGTTGGCAGGTACTTGGGTGACAGTCACGCCATCGCGTTCGGCGCGGCGGATTGCATGACGCCCTTTTTGAGGTAACTTCATGAGGAGTTCATCTTCTTCTGATGAAATAGAGAGTGTGATAGTTGAGGGATTCGGAATGATGGGTGCCGCTTTTCTCAGGCTATGACGCTCGAGGACGGCTTGCTCATTACGAGCAAGTTCGGACTCGATTCTAACAACGAACACACCTCTTTTTCGTGCTAAGGGTGTGATCGCCTCGAGGACAGCAAATAGCTGTTTCGTTGAAGTGACATTCGGACCTTTTGGCAAGTACCAGAGCTTTCCGAGAGGTGGTGTTTGCTTCTCAAGAACACTGACGGCAATATTGCCAACGATAAGGTAGCGAATAGTGTAACCACCTAATAACTTCTGCTGAAGATATTCATCACTGGAGAAGATATTACCACCATCAGGATTCGAAATGATGAGCTCATCCCACTTGGCAATCTCATCAGCAGTAGCGTAGCGTGCGACCATATATCTTTCATTGTAGCTTATAGAGCTCGCCGAGGACATACTTGGCACTCTCATATATCAAGTGCTAAAATGACATACATAACAAGGAGGAGATGTAATGACAACACCTATAAAACCATTGGCTGATCGTGTCGTTGCTGTCAAGGAGCAATCGACATCGAGAACAACGAGCGGTCTCTACCTACCTGAGAATGCGAAAGAGAAACCTGTAACAGCGAAGGTTGTCGCAGTGGGACCAGACGTAAAAACACTAAAGATTGGTGACAAGATAGTCTACAAAGACTACTCAACAACCGAGTTAAAAGTGAACGATATTGATTATCTGATTGTTAAAGAAGAAGACGTATTGGCGACGGTATAGGAGGATATATGGCAAAGAAAGTATTTTACGATGATGATGCGAGGACCCGAGTACTTGGTGGTGCAAAGACTCTCTATGATGCAGTGAAAGTTACCTACGGACCAAAAGGGCGTAATGTTGTAATCGGCAAGGGATACGGTGGCCCGACAGTGACGCACGATGGCGTAACTGTTGCTGAGGCGATTGATATTCCTGATGTCGACGATGAAACGCTGGGTTATAAAGTTGGTGCTGAACTGATCAAGCAGGCGGCAAGGAACTTAAATAAATCTGCCGGTGACGGAACAACGACCGTCACGGTTCTGACCTATAGCATTTTACGCGAGGCAAATAAATTGATTGCTGCCGGACACAATCCTCAAGAGCTTCGAAAAGGTATTGAATCTGCCGGAACGGAGGTGGTTGAAGCGTTGAGCGCATTGGCCGAAAGTGTTGAAGGTAAGTCTGACCGGATTGCTGAGGTCGCCACGATAAGTGCTGGTGATGCTGAAATAGGCGGATTGATCGCTGAAGTGATCGAAAAAGTCGGTAAGGATGGTGTCGTTACGGTCGAGGCTAGCCAAGGTTTGAAACTCGAAGCTGAGGTTGTCGAAGGATTTACTTTCGATAAAGGCTATGTCAGTCAGTTTTTTGTCACCGACGTCAGTCGACAAGAAGCAATGTATGACAAACCAGCGATTATTATTACCGATCGTAAAATCAGTAACGTCCAAGAGTTTCTGCCACTTCTCGAAAAGCTCGCCACTGCGGGTAAAAAAGATGTCATCCTCATTGCGGATGAGGTAGAGGGCGAAGCATTGAGTATTCTGGTACTTAATAAGTTAAAGGGTGTGTTTAATACAGTGGCGGTCAAAGCCCCTTCATTCGGTGATGCTCGTAAGGAGATTCTCGAAGACATCGCAGCTCTCACCGGTGCGACTGTGATCACTGAAGAGCGTGGCTTGTCGTTTGAAACGGTTGGCTTAGAGGTTATCGGATCAGCGCGAAAAGTTATTGTTGGAAAAGACGAGACGACCGTCATCGAAGGATCAGGTAAAGTTGGTGATGTTGCAGCTCGAGTTAAGTTGATCCAATCCCAGGCTGAACTTGCCACGGGAAACTACGACAAAGAGCAGCTCGAAAAACGAGCCGCTGCCCTAGGTGGTAAAGTTGCCGTTATTAAAGTAGGTGGCGCAACCGAAACTGAAATTGATGAGAAAAAATTCCGTGTTGACGATGCGGTTGCAGCGACAAAGGCGGCCCTTTCTGAAGGAATTGTTGCTGGTGGGGGGGTGACGTTAGTAAACATCGCCTCATCAATTAAGGTAAAGGGATCAGATTCGGTAAATGCCGGGCGACAAATCCTCAAAGAAGCACTCCGTCAGCCATTTATTCAAATCACTCTGAACGCAGGACTAAATAGTGATGCACTCATCGCCCAAGTCGAAGCTGGTAAGTCTGGTTATGGCATCGATGTGAACAACCCTGATGCCGGTTTGATTGACGTTAAAAAAGCCGGTGTCATTGACCCAGCCCGTGTCACCAAAGAAGCAGTCCAAAACGCGGTATCTATCGCTGCAACGGCTGCAACGATGGGCGCACTGGTGGTTGATATACCAGAAAAAGAAGAGTCGAACTCAGTAAATAGTGGATCTATGGGTTTTTAAATTGCAGGTGTTTGATTGGTGCGAGACAAATAGTCGATCTCTTTGATGATATCAAGGAGTGCTTCTGCACGACGCTTTTCGTCGGTAATGGCTTGCGCAGCAACGTGAGCAGGGCTAATAAGAGACGTGTCGTCGGTGCTACGGATCAACATTAGATAGGTGTCGAATCTTTCTTCGGGCGGAAGGTCGACATGATCGATCAGTGGGCGCAACTCGCCAAGAGCATCTTTCTTGATGGCATCAAGGCTAGCGGTAGGGTCGGCGGTTGCTACAGGTGTCTCAACTGGATCTGGTGTAGGATCCGGGCTAGGAGTTGAAGTTGCGACAGCGTTCTCTTCAAATTGCATTGCAGGCGCTACAGTACCATTGTCGGTGGTTGGTGTTGGAGCTTCTTCAGGGGCATCAGGCATAACGCCAGCGAGCGCCTTTGCCAGTTCTTGGTCATCGCTCATTGGTTGCTGTGTTGAATCCTGCGGAGTAATATCCATGCCCACCTCTATTTTTATGCTTATGCTTCTGTTAAGAATACTGTATCATAGACGTATATGGTGGGACAAGACTGATGAGTGACGTACTCGACAACGAAAATATCTTAAAACAACGGGATCCGGAAGGTGCTTTGGGTATTGCGGCTGGACAATATACCCAAGCTGCGTTCGATGCGACGGTCAAAGAAGAAAGTCATGACGGGCGTGAGATCAAAAGCCTTGTTCTGAGTGGTATGGGTGGTTCGGCGCTGGCGGCCCTCATTGCAAAAGTTTGGCTAAAAGATGCTCTAAAAATTCCATTTGAGATTGTGCGGGGATATGACCTGCCGAACTATGTCGATGCGAATACGTTAGTTATTGTTAGTAGCTATTCGGGAAACACCGAAGAAACGCTGAGCTCGTTGCAACAAGCCAAAGAGCGCGGTGCGCAGATTGGTATTATTGCATCGGGAGGCAAACTGATTGAAGCCGCTAACGAGCATTCGATTGCTCACACGCACATGAGCATTTCGACGGTCCCTACTGGATTACAGCCACGGATGGCGATGGTCTATAACCTAAAGGCCCTCACGGCACTCCTCGAGAACTTTGGTATCGTTTCGGGCAAATCATCTGAAATCAGTGCGTTGAGCGATTGGTTAGAATCCGAGAGTGCCCAGTGGGCGGCAACGGTACCAACCGACCACAACTATGCTAAGCAAATCGCTGAAGAAGCCGTAGGGAAGACCCCAGTCTTTTATGGGGGTGCCATCACTGCCCCACTGGCTTATAAATGGAAGATTAGTTGGAACGAAACTGGCAAAAATCTTGCGTTTTGTAATGAGTATCCCGAATTCAACCACAACGAATTCATGGGTTGGACCTCGCACCCAGTTGAAAAGCCGTTTGTTATCTTTGACCTCATGAGTTCGTTTGAACATCCACAAATTTTGAAACGATTTGAGATTTCAGATCGTCTATTGAGTGGTAAACGACCAAAGGCGATTCAGATTCAACTAGTAGGCGACACACCTTTGGCGCAACTGTTATGGGGTGCTATCTTGGCTGACTTCTCAAGTATTTATCTGGCTGTTTTGAATGGTGTCGATCCGACACCTGTCGAACTTATTGAAAAACTGAAAAAAGAACTGGTTTAATCGTATTGGCGGAGGGCCGAGATAGGGTCTTTTTTCGATGCTCGAATGGCTGGGTAGATCCCGAAGATGGTTCCGATAAATAATGACAAGCCGATGGCAATGGTGGCAATCTCCCAACTAAAGACAGGGTCAAAGGTTAGGAAGGTGCTGATGGCGAATGCTCCAACATAACCGACAATATAGCCAACAATACCGCCACCGATGCTAAGAGCGAGTGACTCGATGAGGAACTGTGCAACGATGTCACTGTTACTGGCGCCAAGTGCTTTTCGTATACCGATTTCACGGGTTCGTTCAGCCACACTGACTAACATGATATTCATGATACCAATCCCACCAACAAGTAATGAAATAGCTGCAATGGCAGTGGTTGTTCCGGCAATTGCGCTAAAGAGGCGATTAGTTGGCTGTGCGATCTGGGCACCTGACAATACACTAAAATCTGCTTCGCCGAGGTGGGTTTTTAAGAGTATTTTGTTGATATCAATAATCACTTGATCGAGGCTGGCGACAGAGTCGGTGCGGACATTAATTTGCTGAATTTGCAGCGCACCTTGGTTGATTGCACGACCACTCTCTTTATTTATAATGACAGCGTTATCAAAGTCGACACCGTTGTAGTTGATGGGATTATTCGTTCGTTTTAAAATACCGATGACAGTAAACGGAGTACCTCGAATCGATACCTGTTTCCCGATGGATTGTTCGGTACCGAATACATTAATCGACAGTTGAGGGCCGATGACGACAGTATCGGTATTCAAGCGGGGATCGAGGAATTGGCCTTCAGCTACCTTTAGGTCGCTAACTGTTTCGAGTTCAGGAGTCGTAGCGACAATTTGTGTACCAGCTGGTGCCGTTGAATCAGCCTTTACACCACCAGTCAGAATAATGATAGGTGCAATACCTGTTACGTGCTGGATCTGCTGGAGGTGGGTGATGTCGGTTTCGGTCAGTGTACTTGCTGCGAAGTTTTGTTGAGTGGGCAATTTAGCAAGGTCGTTGATTGGGTCGGTCGATGCAATGCCAGGTCGGATAACAGCGATATTGCCACCGAGGGCGTCAACCTGATCGCTAACGATCTGACTAGCACCGCTATTGAGTGATAATATTGTTGTAATACTCGCAACACCAATAGTGACTCCTAGCATTGTCAATGTACTGCGCAGTCGACTACTTTTGAGTGATTGGTGGGCGTTCTGGATATGGCTAATAAGGAGTATGCGCATTATGCTTTGGCCTTTTTACGTTTTACACCTAAAGGGCGTTTCGTTCTTTTTTTCGCCGGTTTTTTGGTAAGGGTGTCGGTAGCAATACGCCCGTCGAGCATCGTGATGACACGGCTTGCGTAAGTAGTGAGCCTTGGATTATGAGTGACCATAACAATAGTATTGCCGCGTTTATGGAGGTCAGATAGTTCTTCCATAATAATATGACTGGCATGCGAATCGAGGTTGCCGGTGGGTTCATCTGCAAGAATAATCGACGGTTCATTAACTAACGCACGAGCGATAGCTACACGCTGTGTTTGTCCCCCTGATAGTTGATGAGGTAGGTAGTATTCGCGTTCACCAAGATGAAAATTATGGAGCATTTTGCTGGCGAGTTTTAAACGAGTCACTTTGGGAATGCCCTTGTAGGTGAGGGGAAGGGCGACATTTTCAATGACACTGAGGCGCGATATCAGGTTGAAGCTTTGAAAGATAAAGCCGATTTGCTGACTGCGAATGCGAGCCTGCTTACGAGAACTAAGTGACGCAACGTGCCGTCCATCCAGCTCATAGTCACCGTCAATTTCGCTATCGAGCAAGCCCAATATATTAAGAAGCGTTGTTTTACCACAGCCGCTCGGCCCCATAATCGCGATAAATTCACCCTTTTTAATCGTCAGATCGATGCCGTCGATCGCATAGTGTTCAGCATCGCCAATCCCAAACCGTTTCTTTAGGTCTTTTAGTTCGATGACGGGAGGGGATTTGGTGAATGCCATTTGCTTTATTATGTAAGCATGTCGCCGGTGATACAACCTTAATTGTGGCGTGGAAATGACAATAGTATACTAATGAGTAGATGGAGAGGTGGCCGAGTGGTTGAAGGCGCACGCTTGGAAAGCGTGTGTACGCCTTTAAAGCGTACCGTGAGTTCGAATCTCATCCTCTCCGCCAAGTACTACATAAATAGGAAAAAGTGCTCGTAAGGTTTTCTGCTAATGTACGCTACATATAGCGTTGTAAATAACAAACACTACGCTATAAGGGGTTAAATGCCGCTTATGGTACTTGTGGTGAAAAAAACCTATAAAAATGCTTGAAAAACCATATGTGGGGGCTTATAGTCTAACGTAAGCACTACATATGTAGTACTGACATCAAAATACACATTTAGCAAGAGGAACAGACGGCTGCTACACCGGTGTTCTTTCTGCGCCCCTAAAATTCAGGGGTTTCCGGGGAGGTTAACGTGTATTAAGCGTCAAGATAGTAAACATAAGAACGTAGCATAGGGGAACAGTTACATGAGCGCAATCACAGTGGTAAAACGCGATGGCACACGCGAACCATTTAATGCGAACAAGATCAACCTTGCGCTGGTAGAGGCTAGTGAGGGCCTTCCTGACCAGATCAGCAAAGTAGTTCAAGTTGCATCAGAACTTTCATTAACATTATTTGACGGTATTACTTCCGAGCAACTTGATGAAGCGGTTATCAACACAGCACTACAGAATGTAAAAGATGATCCTGATTTCGATACGATTGCAGCTCGCTTGTTACTTAAGAACATCTATAAGAACATTCTGGGCGACTTTAAGACTGAAGCAGAACTCAAATCTCTTCACGCTAAGAAATTCCCACAATACTTGAAAGAGAATATCAAAGCCGGCTTGCTGGATGAGCGAATGAGTGAAGGCACCTTTGACCTAAAGCGTCTTGCGGCCGCCCTTGATCCTACTCGTGACCGTCTGATGCGCTACCTTGGTGTTATTACGAGTCGTAACCGTTACAGCCTCCGCCACAACAGCGGACAGTCAATCGAAGTTCCTCAATTTACGGCTATGCGTATTGCTATGGGACTTAGTCTACTTGAAAAAGACCCGACTGCTGTTGCACTTGAGTTCTATGAATACATTAGTAAGCTCGATGCCAACCCAGCCGGTTCGACCCGAATTAACGCTGGTGGTTCATTCCCTCAATTATCAAACTGTTTCCTATTTGACATTGAAGACGACATGGACTCTATCGCACGAGGTGTTCGTGATACTATGTGGATTGCGAAAGGAACGGGCGGTATCGGCATTGGCATCACCAAGCTTCGTGCCGCTGGTAGTCCGGTAAAGACGACCAATACTGAAAGTACTGGTCCGATTCCATTCATAAAGATGCTCGATACTGCGCTCTTTGCGGTTAGTCGTAAGGGTAAAAAGCAAGGCGCAGCTGCTATCTTTATGGAAAACTGGCACCTGAACTTCCCTGAATTCTTGGATCTCAAGCAGAACTCGGGCGACCCTTATCTTCGTACTCGTATTGCAAACACGGCGGTTATTTTGAGCGACGAGTTCATGCGACGCGTCGAGAAAGAACAGGATTGGTATCTGTTCGATCCAGCCGAAACAAAAGATCTGATCGAACTGTACGGTAACGCTTTCAGTGAACGATACAAAGAATACGTTGCACTGGCAGAAGCCGGCAAGATGCGTCAGTTCCGCAAAATTCCAGCCCGTCAGCAGTATCGCCAGATTCTTACGACGCTTCAGGCAACGAGCCACCCATGGCTGACTTGGAAGGACACGATGAACGTTCGTGCACTGAACAATAACACTGGTACGATTCACCACTCTAACTTGTGTACAGAGATCACGCTTCCACAAGACAAAGACAACACAGCCGTCTGTAACCTTTCGAGCATCAACTTGTCTGTTCACCTCCGCGCGGACAAGACATGGGACTGGGATCGTCTTGAAAAAGCCGTCCGTGTCTCTATCCGCCAACTAGACAACCTTGTTGATCTAACAAACACTCCAATTGAACAAGCCATGCACTCGAACATTCAGAACCGTGCGGTTGGACTTGGCGTTATGGGCTTTACCGACGTCATCGAAAAACTAGGATACAGCTACGAGAGCAAAGAAGCCTACGACCTTATCGACCAGCTTCTTGAGTTCATCAGCTATCACTCAATCGACGCGAGCGCTAACCTCGCCAAAGAACGAGGTAGCTACCCAACATACGAGGGAAGCGGTTGGAGCAAGGGTATTTTACCTATCGACACACTCGACATCCTTGAAAAGGATCGCAAGGTGAAAGTAAACATCTCTCGCCACACCTCACTTGATTGGGAAAAGCTTCGAGCTAAGGTCAAGAAAGGTATGCGTAACGCAACACTTATGGCGATCGCACCAACGGCTAACAACGCTCACGTTTCTGGTACGACACCTGGTATTGACCCTCAATTTGCACAGATTTTCTCTCGTGCGACATTGAACGGTAAGTTCCTTGAAGTGAACATAAATCTTGTTCACGACTTAAAAGAATTGGGTATCTGGGATCAAGTCAAAGACCAGGTTCTCATGGCACAAGGTGACATTCAGGGTATCGAGCTGATTCCACAACACCTAAAGGAAGTATATAAGACAAGTTTTCAGTTGAGTCCGTATGCCTTCATTGAAGTTTCTGCCCGTGCACAAAAATGGGTAGACCAAGCGATCAGCCGTAACATGTATCTTGAAACCAGAGACATCGACGAGTACGAGAAGATCTACTTAGAGGCTTGGAAACGAGGATTGAAGACAACCTACTACCTGCACGTAAAACCTCGACACACCGCTGAACAATCAACCGTTAAGGTGAACAAGGCAGAAGCAGGTAACGGGCCACGAAAAGTAGGATTCGGATTTGCTAAAAAGCAAGAGGTCGGCGTATGATAAGTCACAACTGAACTAAACATAAACATAATTAATAGATAGCATCAGAATAAGGGGATAAAAGAACATGAACGCAACAACAATCATCAACGACAGCATGACACTCGACGAGAAGCTCGCAGCAATCGACGCAGCAATGGCTAACGCACAGATTCAAGCAAACGAAGACGCGGCATCAAAAGGCTTTAGCATGGCTGCACCACTTGATCCAGCAGACCTCACTATGTGTGAAGGTTGCCAATAACACTACCTAACAGGGAGAACATACAATGTCAGGGATTTTAGGAACCGGAATTCAAGACGGGCTACTGCTCAAACCCGTTAAATATCAGTGGGCAATGGACCTTTATAACCAAGCGGTTGCCAATACGTGGTTCCCGAACGAAGTTCAACTGGGACAAGACCTCGCCGACTGGAAGAATATGAGCGAAGAAGAGCGTCACGCCGTGACGTTCCTTATGAGCTATTTCAACCCAAATGAACTTTTGGTGAATAAAGCTTTGGCATTTGGTGTGTACCCGTACGTTAACGCTGCTGAGTGTCACCTATATCTTGCGAAGCAGATGTGGGAAGAAGCGAATCACTGTATGGCGTTCGAATACGTACTTGAAACATTCCCGATTGATCGCGAGGCATCATACGCAGCGCACGTTGAGACTCCATCGATGGCACGCAAAGAAGAATTCGAGACCAAGTTTATTAAGCGCATGACCGAGGATACGCTCGACATCACCACGACTGAAGGAAAGAAAGACTTCATCCGTAACCTGATTGCTTACAACATCATTCTCGAAGGCATCTGGTTCTACAGTGGTTTCATGGTAGCGCTTTCATTCCGTCAGCGTAACCTTCTGCGTAACTTCGCCTACCTTATTAACTGGGTTGTGCGTGACGAATCACTACACCTCAAATTTGGTATCAACTTGATTCTGACGACACTTGAAGAGAATGAAGACTTGCAATCAGAGGAATTCGCCGCTGAAATCAAGCAGATGATTCTCGATGGTGTTGAAATGGAAGAAGCCTACAACAAAGACCTCCTTCCTAACGGTATCCTGGGCCTAAACAGTGACTACATTAACCAGTACGTGAAGTACCTTGCTGACCGTCGGCTCGAAGAGTTAGGTTTCGAGCCTCACTACAAAGTCTCGAACCCTGCTAAGTGGATGGCAACCGCTAATGATACATTGGAACTAGTGAATTTCTTTGAAGCGACCAATACCAGCTACGAAGTCAATGCCGGTACCCCTAAATCTGATAAATCTGAATAATAATCTTCCGAACGAAAGGCTCGCATCATGAAGACTGAAATTGAAGCCAAGTTTTTGAACGTCGATTTCGATCAGGTGCGGGCTAAACTTACCGAGTTGGGTGCTGTCTGCGAACAACCGATGCGACTGATGCGACGTGCGTTGATTGAGCCTGAATTTATTCGCACAGCCGGACGTGATGCGTTCATTCGAATCCGCGACGAGGGTCACCGAGTAACGGTAACTTTTAAGGAATTTAAAAAACTGTCGCTCACGGGTGCCCAGGAACGGGAGATCGTTGTCAGCGATTTTGACGAGACAATCGCTATTTTTAAAGAGAGTGGACTGTCGTACCGTACGTTCCAGGAATCAAAACGCGAGACGTGGAAGTTGGGTGACGTCGAAGTTGTTCTTGATGAGTGGCCGTGGCTTCGCCCGTACATCGAAGTCGAGGCACCAACTGAAGCATTGGTTGAATCAACATCTGAAGCACTGGGATTTATGTGGGAAGATGCCGTATTTGGATCGGTTGATGTTGCCTACAAGCTACAGTACCCACATCTGGGTGGTCGAGGCGTGATTGACGTCCCTGAAGTTCGTTTTGGCGAACCCGTCCCAGAACATTTCGGCAAAAGTATATAATAAGGACAAATATGAAGACAAAACTCGTTATCTTTGGTATGACCGGTGATCTATCGACCCGCAAGCTATTGCCGGCATTGAGCGAAATCGTCAAACAAGGTTACAAGGACCTTTTGATCATTGGTGTGTCACGACGTGACGTTGAGGTGAGAGAACTACTCAAAAAGGCGAACGCACAAAATCTTGAAGATCATGCGAGTATCTTTACGATGGATTTGGTGCAGGCAGAGGACTACGTGCGTTTAAAGGATTCGTTGGCACTGGCTGACGACGAGCAAGCTCTTATATACCTATCTGTTCCACCAAGTGCCAGTGCCGACATTGTCGATTTTCTGGGACAAGCGGGTTTTAATGGACCGAATGTAAAGATTTTATTCGAAAAGCCATTTGGCTATGACCTTGAATCGGCCCATGATTTTATCCAGCGAACAGCTCGTTACTACGAAGAAGATCAGATCTATCGCATCGATCACTACATGGCCAAAGAGCTAGCCCAAGAGATGATTCACCTTCGTCGTAACGCCGAGAATAAGCATCACGGATGGAGCAATAAGACGATTGAATCGATCGGTGTTGTCGCAAGCGAGTCACTCGGTGTAGGTGAACGGGGAGTATTCTACGAGCAAACCGGTGCCCTTCGCGATTTTCTGCAGGGTCACTTAATGCAACTATTAGCACTGATGATTATGGATAACCCAGCCGATTTCCCACTGGAAGAGTTACCAGCTCATCGATTTGCCGCACTCGAACATATTGCACCTGCTGATCCTGCGCTTTCTATCAGAGCACAGTACAAGGGTTATGACGAAGAGGTAGGTAACCCGGGTAGTCTGACCGAGACGTTGGCACAGGTACAGCTGAAAAGTGAGCATCCACGTTGGGCAGGTGTCGACTTTTTATTGATTACCGCAAAAAAAATGGCTGAAAAACGAAGCTATATCAGTGTGAGATATAGGGACGGCACTGAGGAGACGTTCGAAGAGAGTATATTACTCGGTGAAGGACGTTTACCGGATGCCTACGAACGGGTCTTGATCGAGGCGATCGAAGGCCGACAGTACCTATTTACGACCAGTCCTGAAGTACTTCGTTCATGGGAGATTTTGACACCAGTTCAAGAGGCCTGGGAAATGAATACACAACCACTTCATTTGTATAAACCCGGCTTGTCATTCGATGATGAAGATTGGTATTTCTTCAAAGACTAATACTTGTCATAAGCGCTACATCTAGCGTAGTGACAATACTACAACGACATACATCTAGCGGTAGATACATTTGTGGTGCTACAATGAGGTCCCATGGAGGTGAGAACAGACATGGCGGCAAAACAAAAATTTATCTTTGTAACTGGAGGAGTACTGTCGGGAGTTGGTAAGGGTATTACCGCGGCAAGTATAGGTGCAATTTTACAGGCGAAGGGTAGTATCGTCTCAATTCAGAAATGTGATCCGTATCTTAATGTTGATGCGGGTCTTTTAAATCCAAAAGAACATGGTGAGTGTTTCGTTACTAAAGACGGTGCTGAAACGGATCTTGACCTTGGTCATTATGAGCGTTTTTTGGATTTGGAATTAACACAGAAGAATGCGACATTATCGGGTCGTCTGCTTAGTCAGGTAATTGCTGATGAGCGCGCCGGTAAGTTCAATGGCCAAACCATTCAACTGATTCCACACCTGACGAATGCAATCCAAGATTCAATCCAACTAGCCGCTAATGGATCGGATGTTCACATCGTCGAGATCGGTGGAACGGTCGGGGACTACGAGGGATTGAGTTACGTCGAAGCGATCCGTGAGTTTGCCTCACGCGTTGGTCGCGAAAATTGCCTGTACGTTCACGTCGTCTACGTTCCGTTTATCCAAACGAGTAAAGAATTCAAGTCCAAGCCCGCTCAGAACGCCCTGAGTGACTTACGTGGTTTTGGTATTGTTCCGGACTGTGTCGTGGTACGAACTGACGATCCAGCACCTTCTAGTATTGCCGAGAAGATAGCGCAGTTTAGTGGTGTGAGTAAAGATGCCGTTATTCTCTTACCAAATGCTAACACTGTCTATGAAGTACCGCTGACTATCGATGCGAGTGGTATTAATGCGGTGCTTGGACGATTTACGGGCAACACAAAAAAAGCTAATCTATCCAAATGGAAGAAGTTAGCCGAAGCCCAAGAGACGATCTACAAGAAAAAGGTCCGCATTGGCATGGTGGCGAAATACCTCGATAACGAAGACACGTATATTTCTGTCATTGAAGCCCTGAAGGCGGCTGCGTGGCAAGAGGAGGTCGGTCTGGAATTGGTATGGATTAATGCCGAAGACGCGGAGGACGTAGACTTTAAAAAGATGGATGGATTGCTTGTTCCTGGTGGCTTTGGAAAACGAGGGATCGAAGGAAAAATTCGAGCAGCAACCTACGCTTTAAATAAGAAGAAACCGTATCTTGGTCTATGCCTTGGGTTGCAGATTGCAGTCATCGCCGCCGCACGCAGGAGTGGACTGAAAGATGCTAACAGTACCGAATTCGATCCTGATACAAAACAGGATGTTGTCTACATTATGGAAGGTCAGTCAGGTAAGGAATCAACTGGGGGCACACTGCGACTCGGGGACTATACGGCCGAGCTGACGCCGGGTTCAAAAACCGCGATTGCCTACGGTGATACAGAGATCGTCGAACGCCACCGTCACCGCTATGAAGTAAACCAGGCATTCTTAAAAGATATTATGGCTGGCGGGCTAGATATTTCAGGACTATCACCAGATGGGAAATTAGTTGAATATGTCGAAGCTAAAGATAATCCGTATTTCGTCGCAACGCAGGCTCATCCTGAATTTAAGAGCCGACCATTTCGACCACACCCACTATTTCTTGGGTTGATTAAAGCCGCTGCTAATAAATAGGTAGAAGAGTGCATCACTAGTCTTACTCTTTGAGTTATAATTACTCGTAATGGAAACAATAATTGCTGGTGTTATCAAAGACCTGTATGACGTCGATGTCGACGTTGTACTAACACGTCCCGATGTTCAGTTTGGCGACTTTGCGACAAACGTCGCATTACAACTAGCTGGTAAAGTCGGTAAAAATCCGCGCGAAATTGCCGAAGCGATCGCCGAGAAACTCCGCGAGCAAGATTCGCTGAGTGAAGTAACTGTCGCAGGACCTGGCTTTATCAATCTTCGCATGAGTGCAAAGGTACTGCTTCACACCTTGCAATCCTCATGGACACCGACTTACGGTAATAACGAGGATGGTAAGGGTAAAACAGTTGTCGTGGAATATCCGAGTCCGAACATGGCGAAACCGTATAGTGTGGGGCATTTACGTCCAGGCAATCAAGGCTGGGCGGCAAAACAACTGATGGAAGCAACTGGCTGGCATGTTATTACCGATAATCACCTTGGTGATTATGGTGCGCCGCTAGGCATCTGGATTATTGGGTTCTTGAAATTCAGTAGCGACGCGGCGCTTGAAAAAGATGGCGTTTATGAACTGGGTCGCGTGTATATAGCTATGAAAAAGGCTTTGAAGGATGAAAAAGAACAAGGCGGCCATGAATTGGCTGACGAAGTTCAAGATTGGTTACTGAAATTCGAAGCAGGCGACAGCGACGCTGTCTTGTACAGCAAGCGCTTTAACCAGATTTCGCTCGATCATATTCACAGTGTAATGAACCGCCTCCATATCTGGACTGAGTTTGAATTGGGCGAAGCATTCTTTGCGCCAATGGGTAAACAGGCAGTACAACGCTTGCTCGAGACAGGTGTTGCGATTCAGAACGACGATAAGTCAATTATTGTCCCGCTCGACGACTTTGGTTACGATGTTCCGCTATTAGTACAAAAAAGTAACGGGGCTGCGTTATATGCGACCAGTGATCTTGCGACGATTCTTTATCGTGAAGATGAATGGAAGCCTGATAAAGTTATCTATGCTGTCGGCGCTGAACAACAATTTTACTTCGCACAGCTATTTGCCATGGCAAAGAAACTCGGTATTACAACTGAATTGGTTCATCTTTGGTTTGGAACGATCGATCAAGTAACTGAAGAGGGTGTTCGGGAAAAGATGAGCAGTCGTAAAGGCGTCATTTTGATGGAAGAACTTCTCGACCAAGCAGAGGCAAAGGCTCGTCAGGTGGTTGAGGGTCGTGACGTGAGCGAAGAAGACGTAAAGAAAATTGCTCTCGGCGCCATTAAGTTCAGTGACTTCACGTCGGATCGCCGTACCAATATCTTGTTCGACTGGAATAATATTTTCGCACTGACTGGTTTTAGCGGTCCTTATGTTCAATATGCAGCTGTCCGAGTGAATAAAATTCTGAGCGAATACGGACGGGGTAGTGAACAGGTTACGGACTATGATTACGAAGCCGAAAAGCCTATTATCGCTAAGCTTCTCGATTACCCTGGTGTCGTTGCACTGGCTGCTCGTGATCTTGAGCCACATCGTGTTGCTGGCTATGTCTACGAGTTAGGTCGTGAGATGAATCGTTACTACGAGAACACTCCGATTGCAACAGGAGACGTCACCTTAGAACAAAAAGAAGCTCGTTTAGGTATCCTCGCAAAGGTCAGCCAGGTGTTCGAGCATGGTTTAGGACTCTTGGGTATCGAAATTCCTTCGCAAATGTGAGTATCTATCTGTTGATTTTTACAATGATATATAATGAAGCTATTAAGTAGGAGTTCATATGGCCGAGAAATCTCGAACATCACGCGTCGCTAACGTTAAGAAAGTCGTCATTCCAGCAAAGACATTGGTCACTGTTGGTGAAGGACAAGTAAAAGGCTTCTTAGATTTCATTCGAACCCAAGGAGTCGTTGGACTGGCAGTTGGATTGGTGCTTGGTGGTGCAGTGAGTATTCTTGTAAAGTCACTCGTTGATAATATTATTTTGCCGCCAATCGGTTTATTACTCGGTTCCGGAGATGGTCTAAAAGGCCTTTCGTGGACGATTGGTAAGGGTACAAACGGTGATCCCGCTGTTATTTATTACGGCACGTTTCTTAATGACTTTTTGAATTTCGTTATCATTGCACTTGTTATCTACTTGGTCTTTAATCTTCTTGGTTTGACAAAACTCGATAAGAAAAAGGCGTAACTCGTGGCTGACGGATCGGCCTACAAGTCAAAACTGACCGACGAGCAGTACGACGTTTTGTTTAACAAAGCTACCGAAGCACCTTTTACTGGCGAGTACGATCAGCTATTTCAAAAAGGTACGTATGCATGTGCTGCTTGCGGAACGGTACTATTTGATAGCGGAACAAAGTTTGATGCTCACTGTGGATGGCCTAGTTTCTACGATGCGAAACCAGGAGCTGTGGTATTTCATGACGACAGCACGTTGGGGATGAAACGCACTGAAGTCACCTGTGCTCATTGTGGCGGACACCTAGGTCATGTATTCGAAGGTGAAAAACTAAGTACTCCAACCGATCAACGTTACTGCATTAATTCACTGAGTTTGACATTTATTCCTGAAGGAAAGGCCTAATACTATGGACAAAAAACTTGTAAATTCTCGTCAAAAAAATCTGCTATGGGTTGACCTGGAAATGACCGGACTTGATCCAGCAAAGGATCGTATTATGGAAGTTGCGGCTATTGTTACCGATTGGGATTTTAAAGAAATTGCGACCTACGAAGCGGCAGTACTGGTCGGGCCAAGATTGGTCGAGAAACGAATGCTAAAGGGACCCGATGCGCCGTTTTGGGCTGGCATTCCTGAGACTCGAGATGCATTGATTAAACAAAATCTTGAAAGTGGGCGTTCGGCACGCACTGTCGAGAATGAATTACTGGCATTTATCGACGAGCATTTCGATACAACAAAACCTGTTGTCCTTGCGGGTAATTCGATACATCAAGATCGTCGATTTATCGTTAATGAGTGGGGGCGGCTCGATGCTCGTCTCCACTACCGTATGCTTGATGTCAGTGCCTGGAAACTTGTCTTTGAGGGTAAATTTGGCAAGAAGTTTTCAAAACCAGAAATACACCGAGCACTCGACGATATTCGGGGAAGTATTATGGAATTAAAGTACTACCTAGCTCGCGTTCGTTCTTAGATCGACAGTGCTACAATAGACCTATCATGAAGCTTCAGGCACAAAGAAAGCATATATGGGTATGGTTAAGTATAGGACTGGTCCTTGTGGTTGCCGCAAGTGTTGTCACAGCACTGATTCTTACTAACATAGCTAAGACTCCTAGTACACCGGCGCAGGTAGCAAAACCCGCACCAAAACCAGTTGGTATTACGAGTAATACATTGTTTTTCGGCAATGCTTTTTGGGGAAGGTACATGAATGACTGGTCGATGGCTAGCCCGCTAAAAACTGCCTACCCATTTTCTCGACTGAATGAGTTTAACCGCCAAGACTATGATGCATGGATCGCTGGCCTTGAATGTCCGACGGTCGCAAACTTTACCCAAACGTCTGCTCAAGAAGACAGCACGCTGTCATTTAACTGTTCCCCTGACTACTTACCCGAAGCAGCCAAGTGGTTTACAGCGTTTACACTAGCAAATAATCATACTGACAATCGTGAGGCAGCAGGGTTTACGGAAACCAAGCAGCATCTGGAAGAAAATAACATCCAGTACTTTGGCCACTACGACCCAACCCAGTTAGATGATGTTTGTGAAGTCATCGCTATGCCCGTAAAAGTAACCTTCGACGATAAAACGATGAAAGAGCAGTCACTGCCTTTTGCATTGTGTGGCTATCACGGTGTATTCCAGATTCCCCCAGAAGAATCGTTGGCGGTGATGGAAAAATATAGTGAGCTAATGCCGGTCATTGCGATGCCACATATGGGTGTTGAATATAAACCTGCACCTGATGAGTTGAAAACGGCAACCTATCGTTCGATGATTGATCACGGGGCAGATATGGTGATAGGCGACCACCCACACTGGATTCAGACCACCGAATCGTATAACGGGCACCTGATCGTCTATTCAATGGGTAACTTCATGTTCGACCAGCAAGATACAGCCGAAGTAGTACGTTCGGCTGGGATTAATGTAAAAATCGGTGTGAACGGCGCTGATTCGACTGATTTGGCGAAATGGCTAGCGCTAGGTGATAGTTGCAAGGCCTTTCATGATGATTGTTTAGCAAGGATTCAATCCGAAGGTCTCATAAAATTACCCTTTGAATACCAGTTTGGAGTAGTCGGAACGAATGACTCTGGTAAAATTACGAAACCAGCAACACCAGATCAACAAGCATCAATCTTACAGCGCCTCAACTGGACACAAACGATGAGCCAGTTGCAAGCACCCTACAGTAGTCTGTAGAATATACAGTAATGACACATAAAGAACTCGAAGAATACCTGCTCAGTTTCCCAAATACTTGGCTGGATTTTCCTTTTGGTGAAGGCACCTCTGTCTATAAAGTAGGGCACAAGGAAACTGGTGAAGAAAAGATGTTTGCAATTATCGCTGATGGTAGCAAGCCGCTTCGTGTCAGCCTAAAGTGTGACCCATTGCTCGCTGAAACATTACGGGAACGCTATGAAACCATTTTGCCTGGCTATCATTTGAACAAGAAACACTGGAACACGATTATCTGTTCAGGCCAGTTAAGCGATGAAGAAATTAAAGACTTTGTCGTTCTAAGTTACCGTCTAGTTACCGAAGACTAGTGGTCTAACCGTTCGCGGCGTTAAAGTCCGAGAAGGCCTTTTGCGTTGGTTCGAGGTTCTTGTAGGTCGTTTCGAGGAATGTTTTGAGTGAGGTGCTACTTGTCGAATCATAGATCTGTTCCATTAGGGTAATGATGGTATCAAGCTTATACGCCATTTCACGGGCATACGTACGATCGTAGACGGCATTCAGACGAGCATCTTCGAGGCGATCGGTCAGTTCGGTCGTTGCCTCGCTCTTGACGGTTGCTGCGTTTAACTTCGTTATGTCGACGCCTGCCCGCTTTAGTGGGTCAGCCAGATCGCGGTTAGTATTAGCCATGAAAAGTTTTAGTTCACTATTCAAACTACGAAGCTGACTACTTTTTAGATTCACTTGAGCATCTTTGACTATTGTTTCAGTGCTTTGTAATCGTGCAGCAAGTTTCTCAAGTGGACGACGTTGTCCGGCGGCAATACTATTTACCGAGATCGATAAGATAATGACCAGCAACACAAGGACTCCACCAATCATCAAGAACAACTTTGGACCAACTTTAAAGGGAGTGCGCCTCGGCGCTTGGGGAGCGATTTGATTCAGATAATCCGCAGATGACGGATTGGGAATTAGAGAGGGAGGGGACTGCGGTTGGTTTGGATTCATGGCTACCCCCATTTAACCATAATCAATAACAGAGGTAAAGAGTGCTATAATCGAGATATGCAGGACCAGAAAGAGGAAATTCGCTCACGACTCAATATTGAAGACGTGATTGGCGAGTACGTTCAGCTTAAACGCGCGGGGCGTAACTTTAAAGGTCTTAGTCCGTTCAGTGGCGAAAAAACCCCTAGCTTTTACGTCAGTCCGGACAAAAATATCTGGCATGATTTCTCGTCGAACAAGGGTGGTGACGTTTTTGGGTTCGTGATGGAGGTCGAGGGCGTTGATTTTCGCGAAGCGCTCGAACTACTCGCTCGTCGTGCAGGGGTTGATCTAGCAAAGTACGATAACAAGGGCGCACAGGAAATCGCCAAGCGCAAAAAGCGTCTTCTCGAAGCGCACGAATTAGCGACGAACTATTTTCAGCAATCGTTGGTAAAAAACGATCACGTCATTGAATATGTTTTTAAAAAGCGCGGGTTATCGAAAGCTATCGTGCAGACGTTCCGTATCGGCTATGCGCCAGATACTGGCGACGCATTGACGTCATTCCTCACGAAAAAAGGATTTTCACGACAGGAACTCGACCAGGCAGGACTCACTAATCGATACGGGGGGGATCTTTTCCGTGGTCGTATGATGGTGCCCTTGATGGATGCATCGGGTCAAGTGATTGGCTTCACGGGACGTATTCTAAACGATGAACCGAACGCACCAAAATATTTGAACACACCGCAAACAATGCTGTACGACAAAAGCCGACACGTCTTCGGCCTCAGCCAAGCAAAAGAAACGATTCGCAAAAATGATTATGCGGTGATCGTAGAAGGAAATCTGGACGTTGTCAGTAGCCATCAAGTGGGAATTACCGGTGTTGTTGCGACGGCGGGTACAGCCATGACAGAACAGCACTTAAAGGCGCTCGTTCGACTCAGTGCGAATGCCAAACTGGCATTCGACGGCGATGCGGCTGGACTGGCAGCAACCGAACGAGCTATTCCAATTGCTCAAAACGTCGGCGTTGACCTAACGATTATTTCACTGCCTTCAGATGTCAAAGACCCAGATGAACTTATCCAAAAAGATCCAGCATTATGGCAAAAGGCGATCGATTCGTCTGAGGCAGTGGTCGACTGGGTGCTGACGCAGTACTCAAAACGAGAAGATCTAATGACCGCAATCGGTAAGCGAAACTTTACGACGGCTGCACTTCGGGTTGTTCGCGCGCTGAAGGATATCGTCGAACAAGAACACTACCTACAGAAGATATCTCAGTATACTAATTCATCAATCGAGACGCTTCAAGACAAATTAAACAGCACCGAAGCCGACGAAGAGAAAGTACTTAAAAAGATTGTTCAACGAGTCGAGGCTCGACCGGATCCTTCGGGTTATCAAGACAACTTACTGGCGGTTGCATTAATCGACCCTGCGGTGCGGGATACACTTGGTGATGTTAGTGATGAAATGTTCTCAACCGACGAACGAAAAGCAGTCTTCGAATACGTGAAGGTGAACAGTGAATTAGTTCAGGATACCCCGAAGCACTTGCAAGATTACGACACGTATGTCAAAATATTACTATTAAAGGCCGACGCACGATACGGGGAATGGAGCGATGAAGATAGACACTTCGAAGCCGCCCGCTTGGTCCGCCAACTGATAACCGAACACAAGAAAACCAAAAAAGATGACCTGACCGCGCAGCTTCGCACTGCAGAGGAGAATGGTGATGACGAAAATGCCACAACTATCAGGCAAGCACTAAATGAACTAATTAAGGAGATCCCTCGTGCCTAGAGCTAAAAAGAACGATGATCCAATTGTTGATGACGCTATTATCGAAGACGAAAGTACTAACGACGCAGTAGTCGCCGGCCCAGTTCTGATAGAAATCGACGAACCAGCACCCGAAGATCTAGAAGATGAAGTCGATAACGACGAAGACCTACTAAGCCAAGATCAATATTTCGACGATGCTAGTGATGACAGTGTCCGTTTGTACCTACGTGAGATTGGTAAAATCCCACTACTTAATGCTGAAGAAGAACTCGCCTTGGCCCAAAAAGTTGTCTCGGGCGACAAAAGGGCGAAAGACAAGATGGCCGAAGCAAATATGCGCTTGGTTGTCTCGATTGCGAAGCGCTACAGTGGCCGTGGACTTGATTTCCTTGACCTTATCCAAGAAGGAAACACCGGACTACTTCGTGCAGTTGAAAAGTTTGACCCTGACAAGGGATTCAAATTCTCGACCTATGCTACATGGTGGATTCGTCAGGCGATTACTCGTGCGATCGCTGACCAAGCACGTACGATTCGTATTCCTGTTCACATGGTGGAAACGATCAACAAGTTGCTTCGTACCCAACGTCGTATGACCCAGGAATTGAACCGTGAGCCAACTATCGAAGAACTTGCCAAAGAACTGGAAATGGAACCAGACAAGGTTGAGTACGTTATGAAAATCAAACAAGACATTACATCACTTGATGCTGGTGTTGGTCGTGACGGTGACGACGAAGATTCAGTACTTCGTGACTTCATCGAAGACGAAGAATCAGCGACTCCTGAAGAGTCAGCCGCTTCACAACTACTAAAAGAACAAGTTCAGGCAATCCTTTCAACACTGTCAGACCGCGAACAAAAGATTATTAAGATGCGTTTCGGCCTTGAGAATGGTAAGAGCCACACTCTGGAAGAAGTCGGACAAGAATTCGCTGTCACCCGTGAGCGTATTCGTCAAATCGAAGCTAAAGCACTTGCGAAACTTCGCAAGCACAAAGATTCAAAGAAACTACACGAATATCTAAACTAGGGGACCGACGTGAAACTACCGGAAATCGTGGGCGTTGCGGGTACAAATGCATCGGGCAAAGATACACTCGGCACCCTTCGCGCCATTATTCAGAATGCCCAGTTTGTCAGCCTGAGCGATATTTTGCGTCATGAGTTGGATTTGCATGGACTGCCACACGAGCGCGAGAACTTGCGCACACTAGGTAACGAATGGCGGAGCGAATTCGGCGCTGGGGTATTGGCTGAAAAAACGATTGAACGCTATGAAGCCGAAAAGGCCGAAGAAGGATTTACTGGTCTGACGATCACGAGCATCCGTCATCCGAAAGAAGCAGAAGCCATTAAAGCTGCCGGTGGAATTATTATTTGGGTCGATGCCGATCGACACATTCGCTATGAACGTATTCAAAAGCGAAACCTCAACAGGCCAGAGGATCAAAAAACTTTTGAGCAATTTTCTGCCGAGGAAGATATCGAAATGCAGCATACGGAAGGCAACGACAGCAGTCCCGCTATGGGTGCGGTAAGAGATATGGCCGACGTTACCATTACTAACGAATACGCGTCACTTGAAGACTACGAAGCGTACTTAACAAAAGAATTCGAACTAACTAACGCGTAAAGCGGTGTTTTTCGATCAGCTCATTGAGCTGTGCGTGCCATGTGTCGTTTTCGGACAAGGTTTCTAGAAAGTCGTCGGCTTGAAGGATCAGGTCGGTCTCGTGCAGATTTTCCAGCTCATCCCAATTCTGGGGAATGTCAGATTTTTCGGCGCGCAGTGTGTCCGCTGTTGTTTTATCGGTGATCGCAATGAGGGTCAACTCACCAGGGAAGGCATGACGCATGGCTTTGTAAGATTCAAAATCTTGTAGTTGATCGGTGACAATACGATGCTGTCCAGCTGTTGCTAGGTGATCGATTTGAGAGATCATATCGTCGTTTGATACTTTCGGATAACCTTGGCTAGTCAAAAGTGCAATAATATCAGACGCACCGTCACCGATGAATGCAAGGATTCGTAAATTTTCGTGGTGGCTCATAGGGCTATTGTAACAGATAACGTGCTATAGCTTGCCCCGTTCAAGAGAGGACGGGTATGATAAGGTTCAATGGAACAAGCACGACCAGACAGGCTCATCCCACTGAATGCTTCTTATCTGGAAGAATTTCAAACACGACTTGCCGTGTTCAACCCCATATTGCGTCAGATATCAGTCGAACGACTCATTGATACATTACGTGATCAATTTGATGCGCAATTCTTTGAAATTATTTCTCGCAGGCTTTTAGGTCAGATGGTCCCTGATATTGCAGAGCAGATGAGACTGGACGAACTGTACGTCAGAAAAGTTTTGATCGATGCCCCTAGAGAGTTATGTGCCCCAGAAATAACTATCGACGAACCGGTAGAAGAGCTTCCAGAAGCCTTTGAAGTTCCTATGAAAGATGGAAAGGTGTCTGCACATACAGTCGCTAAACTTACGAACCAGAAACAGAGCTGGGTACAGAAACAGCTACGAGCGAGTAGTTTAGAGGCGACACCTGATATATACAATGGCATGGACATTCTGCGCTATGACGAGGCAGAGGCAGTTGCCTATATCAAAAGCATTCTTGCTGAACGTCCAAAACCGGGTGGGGACATGATGACGATTTATCGTATGGCTCATGAATTAGGTAAAGAATACGCTTGGGTAGCGACGCGGGTAGAGGATCGGTTCGAAGCATTTGGTGAAATGCGGCTCGACGATCGCATTCGAGAATCAATACATTATCCACGCTGGGTGTTTAGGACGCTCAAGGCAGAATTAGAAAAGCTCAAAAAATACCCAACTGCGACAGAGTCGGATTATGCCATTGTAGACTTGGCTCGTATATTACATCGTGATCAAAAATGGATCGAACTGAGATTACTGCCTCTAAAGATCTATGGAAGAACGAAGATCAGTCCTTACAACAAGGTTCCCAGAGTATACTATGATGACCACGACTTAAGGCTACTTAGTGAAGAAAACGAAAAAAGCCTATCGTACCCCGTTGCAGATGAACATGATGCAACGGCTGATGAATTGGGTCGAATTGTAAAGCACGATTTAAAGTGGGTGAGGCGACGACTGCCATACATTGCAGTATTTCCACGCACCAAAATGAACCCCAAAAATAATCAGCCAAATGCTTATTTTTCAAAAGAGGAGGCGGCTGCTGCGCTGTCGGCACTTCCCGCCGATATACTCAAGACTGAACCTCCTATTTTTGATATTCAACCCGAACCGCAAGAACTCCCGGTATTGGTTGAACCGCGAATGCCCAACATCAATGTGCGAAAACCTTTGGACTTTAGAGTTATACCTATATCAGATGTACAGGCCAGAAAAGCAGGTCGCGTTGTGAGGCGAGCAATTCAAATTACTGGTCATCCAACCAGTCAAAACCTAATAAAACCGATCGACAGTAAACCGGATGAGGAGAACTGGCGAGAATTTGGCGAGTGTCTACAGTACTTTCCCGAGATGTTCTTTCCAGAAAAGGGAGAGTCAACTAAAGATGCGAAAGAAGCATGTGGCAAATGTGCTGTTACTGCATTCTGCCTACAGTATGCGCTCGATACAAACCAGAAGTCAGGAATCTTTGGTGGGCTGTCCGAACGCGAACGCCGTAGGCTTCAAAAAGTAAAGGCAGCTAATTAACGCTATTGCTTGCCTAAATAAGATCTAACCCCGTACCATAAGGACATGGTATTCAACACGCCCGAACGGGGCAGTTCCGGCATAAAAGAAACAGCTGCGTCACAACGTAATTTACAGAAGACCAGAAACCTTATGAGTGAAGTCGCTATCCCGGTAGTCTTGGCGCCTGTTGTTGGGGAAGAACTTTCGGATGAGCCGATTGAAACTCCTGATAAATCAAATTGGCGCAAATTTGCCGAGTGTCTGCAGACCAACCCGGATGCGTTTTTTCCTAAGAACGAGGACACTGAGGGAGGTAAGGCCAAATCAATTTGCGGACGCTGTGCAGTCGATTCATTTTGTCTTCAAATTGCCATAGATAATAATGAAGAATTTGGTATATGGGGTGGATTAACGGCTAGAGAGATACAGGGCTTAAAGAGCCGTCCTCGTCGTCGTTAACCTGATATACTTAAAACATGAAACGTCTGGCTGTCATTGATGGAATGTCTGTATTTTACCGCGGGTACTACGCGATGCCGAACCTTGCTACGGCAGATGGTACGCCAACCGGCGGAGTGATGGGATTTGCTTCGATCGCAATTGAAATTATTAAGAAAATTCAACCAGACTACGTGGCGATCGCCTGGGACATTCGCGATACCAGTACTGCAAAACGCCTCGAGATCTTTCCCGAATATAAAGCCGGTCGCATCAAGCCACCAGATGATTTTTATGCTCAGTTACCAATTCTTCGTGAGGTCCTTGAGGCGTTTGATTGGCCCCTGTATGAACTGGAAAACTATGAGGCTGACGACATCATGGGCACCTTCGCTCTCGAAGCAAACGCTGCTGACGTTGAAATGTGTGTTGTAACAGGTGACTATGACTTACTGCAACTTATTTCACCAAAAACGTCGGTCTATATTACGAAAACTGGCGGCAGTGACCTGACACAGTACGATGCCCCAGCTTTTGAAAAGAAATATGGCATCAAAGTTGAACAATTCGTTGATTACAAGGCCCTCGTAGGGGACAAGAGTGATAATATCCCTGGCGTTCGTATGATCGGCGACAAGGCGGCGCAGTCACTGTTGAACGAATACGGTTCACTGGAAGCAATCTACGAGCACATCGACGACATTACGCCGTCTCGCCAAAAGTACCTACTCGAAGGTAAAGACAATGCATTCATGAGCCAGAAACTTGCCCGTATCTTTACCGACGCTCCTATTAAGATTAATTGGGAAGAGACCGATATCGCACATACCAATGTCGATAACATTTTGGCGGTGCTGCACAAATACGAATTTAGGTCACTCATTGCACGATTACCCGACCACATGAAGATCGGTAACAAGATTATCGATATAGAAGAAGAGAAGAAAGAGATTGCGGGCCTTGAAATGATTGATTGGCCAGATACGCTTCAGATTGACGGTCCGGTCCTGATTGCACTTGATGATGATACAGTCTGGCTTTCGACCGACAAGAAAACAGTTGCAACCCAGAACGTGAAGACGATCGATGGTAGTGTGTGGCGTGCCCTCGAGATGGCAACCGTCGTTAGCTATGATATAAAGGACCTATATCACCAGCTGGCAAAGCATACTATTTCTGTCCATTTCCACGACATTCACGACATTCGTCAAGCGGCCTTCTTGATTGATCCACTTCGTCGCGATCGTTCACCAGAAAGCTTGGCCGGTGTCAGCGAACCAACGCCAGAAGAATTATTGGCTGGGCTGTGGTTGGTGTATGATCAGCAAGTCGCCGCATTCAAAAAGGAAAAAAAAGTCGCACGGATCGCCCATGAGTTTGATTTTCCTCTGACATACACACTTTTCCGTATTGAACGAAAAGGGGTATTGATAAATCCAAAGACGCTTGAAAAAATGAGCGAAGAATTGGGTGCTGAACATACGCGACTCGAACAAGAAATGTATTCGATGGTCGGTCACGAATTTAATATTGGCAGCCCGGCACAACTTTCTGAAGTCTTGTTCACAGAGTTACAATTACCAACAGCTGGTATTAAACGAGGTAAGACAGGATTTAGTACTGGTCAAGCAGAGCTCGACAAACTACGTGGCAAGCACCCAATTATTGAACTGATCGAACAGACTCGTGAACTAGCTAAACTTAAAAGTACCTATACTGATGCGTTGCCGAAAGAAGCAGACGAACATCATCGCATCCACACGACGTTCAATCAAGACGTAGCTGCGACTGGGCGGCTGAGTAGTACCGCGCCGAATCTACAAAATATCCCTATTCGGTCGGACTTGGGTAAAAAGATTCGCGAAGCGTTTGTAGCTGACAAGGGCAAAGTACTGGTAAGCGCCGACTATTCACAGTTTGAGCTACGCCTTGCGGCAGTGCTTGCGAATGATACTGAACTGATTAATGACTTTAACGGCGATGTTGATATTCATACAAAGACAGCCAGCCAAGTGTACGGCATTCCAATGGATGAAGTGACCAAGAATCAGCGACGCGCTGCAAAGGTTATTAATTTCGGAGTGCTATACGGTATGAGCCCGCATGGGCTGGCGGCCAATACCGGTATGACGTTCGGCGAGGCCAAGGACTTTATCGATCAGTACTTTGACCTTCGTAAACCGATTCGTAAATTTATTGACGATACCCTCACCAAAGCTCGTACTGAAGGATATGTCGAGACCTATCACGGCCGTCGCCGTCCAACCCCTGATATCCATAGTTCAAACTTTATGGTTCGCGCCGGCGCCGAGAGGGCAGCGGCCAATATGCCGATTCAAGGAACCGAAGCAGACCTTATGAAACTAGCAATGTTGCAGGTTGATGAGCAGCTAGGTGATTTAGGCGAACAAATTTTGCAGATACATGACAGTATTCTGATCGAGTGTCCAGAAGAAAACGCTGTCAAAATTTCAGAAATACTAAAATTAGTGATGGAAAACATTGCGCCAGACCTGGGTATTAAGTTAAAGGTCGATGTGAGTGTCGGAAAAAACTGGGGCGATCTGTAGATGATTAAAGCGATTGTTTTTGACTGTTTTGGCGTGTTCATAAACGATGCGCTTCTTTTCAAAGTTCGCGAATACGCCGCTATTGATCCCGAAGGTGGTCGTCAACTTCACAGTATTGTTCAGGCGATTAATAGAGGGTTGCTGACGCGCGGTGAATCGACTGAACAAATGGCAAGCATTATGAAGGTTGATCCGGGAGAGTTACTGACATCGCTAAACGACAGTGTTGCAAAGAACGATGCGCTGATCGACTACGTTCGAACCCTGAAGGGCCAATACAAACTCGCAATGCTGAGCAATGTTCGGGGACGAGCACGCTTAGATGAACTTTTTGGCGTGGGCGTACTGGACGAGTTATTTGAAGTTGTCGTTGCATCAGGTGATGTCGGTAGTATTAAACCCGAACCCGAAATCTATAATCTGACGCTTGATAAGCTTGGAGTAAAGGCAGGCGAGAGTATCATGATCGACGATTTACCAAGTTATTGCGAAGGAGCAAGGTCGGTGGGAATGCACACGGTCCAGTTTATCGACAATGCACAGTGTCAGCGTGATGTCGCTACCCTCATTGACACAGAAAGCCAAACGGACTAAGGTTAATTCATGGCACACTACCGAACTTCACGAATCCTCCCAGTCGCACTCGTCATCATTATTATCATTATCGCAATTGCAGCGTTAGTATCGCTGGCTCGTATTGTTTTCTTTTCAAGTACTTCTACGACGCCGGCAGCTGTTGATACGAGTAGGACGGCACTTCTGAATACAACAGTTGGACGGAGTGTTAGTATGACGGTTCGTGGTCCTATTGTGGCCGACGAAGAGTTCCAATCTTACCAAATTGACATATCCAATAGTGTCCGCGAAATCAAAACATATAAGGGCTATTTGGACACCGTTGTCGATAGTGTTGCTCTCTCGAACAATGTTGCTGCCTATGAACAATTTGTGTATGCGCTCGACAAAGCCAACCTCGCTAAAGGGGTTGAGCTATCGGGGGATCGTAATGATATTCGTGGTGTCTGTGCAACCGGCCGTGTCTATGAATTTACCATCCTGAATAACGGTACATCAGTGAAACATTTATGGACGTCAACGTGTAAAGGTTCAGCGGGATCTCTCAACGCCAGCGTCACTCAGTTAACCAGCCTGTTCGTCAACCAGATTCCTGATGCTGACACGTTGATCGACCGAGTAAACCTGTAGGATTATCATGCCGGAATTACCAGAAGTCGAAACGGTTCGACGGGGCCTTAGTGACTTGATTATCGGGAAAGTCGTGACGTCGGTCACCCATGACACACCAAAAAGCTTTCCTAACGCCGATGCTGACGTTAATAATTTTTTGATAGGTGCGCATATTGCCCATATTCGCCGTCGTGCAAAAGTATTAATTATCGACCTGGATAACGATTACTCGCTACTGATTCATTTAAAAATGACGGGGCAACTGGTATTTGTTGGTGACGTTCGTTTTGGGGCAGGACATCCCAGTGATAGTTTGGTGAATACATTGCCCGACAAGTCGACCAGAGTGACGTTTGTATTCGATGATGACTCACAGCTGTTTTTTAATGACCAGCGCAAGTTTGGCTGGATCAGACTGATGCAACGCATTGAAATTCCGAATATTGATTTTATGAAAAAGATCGGCCCCGAGCCACTCGAAGACAGTTTTACGGCTGCTGATTTTCAAAAACGTTTTACGCGTCGGGCCCGAACGAATATCAAGGCGGCACTACTGGATCAGTCAGTCGTTGCTGGGGTGGGGAACATCTATGCTGACGAATCATTGTGGGGCGCCAAGATCCATCCGAAACGACTGGTTGCTTCGTTAACTTCAGCTGAGTTCAAAAAGTTGTACACTGAACTTCGCACTGTCATGAACCTCGCGATTGAAAAAGGTGGTTCGTCGAACCACACGTACGTTAATGCCGAGGGTAAGAAGGGAAGTTATATGGATTTTGCTCGTGTGTTTCGCCGAGAAGGTCTGGCATGTCCGCGCTGTGGTACGACGATTGAAAAACTACGTGTGGCAGGCCGAGGAACTCACATCTGTCCCTTCTGCCAGACGCTATAGGCTATACTAAAGATAATGATCACGTTGTTAATGGGAGACAATAGCTTTGAAATCGACGAGGCGCGGACTCGTCTAATTGCCGAGTTTGATGGCCGGGCAGAAAAGATAGACGGCACGTCGATTGAACTTCGCGATATTCCCGACTTACTGATGGGCAGTACGTTGTTTGCCGAGAAGAGGTTGGTTATTATTAGGGACCTTTCAAAGAACAACTTGGTGTGGGAAAAGTTATCGGACTGGCTGCCACGAATATCTGACGATATTCACTTGGTACTTATTGATGAGAAACCAGACAAACGAACGGTTGCGTATAAAGAGTTAAAAAAAGTAGCTGATGTTCATGAATTCAACAGTTGGACCGATAGGGATCGTGGAACGGCAGAGGTATGGCTGGGCAATCAAGCGAAGGAGATAGGGCTTACGTTGGATAAACGAAGTGTGCACCATATTGTTGAACGAGTGGGGCTAGATCAGTGGCAACTTCGCTATGCACTCGAAAAATTATTGTATGTTGATACGATTGAAGAAAACACGATTGACGCGGTCATCGATGCAAATCCTACGGAGAATGTGTTTCAGTTATTTGAACTGGCTCTTGAGGGTCACACGAAACGACTCCACGAAATACTGGCAACGCTCGAGTTGACCGAAGAACCCTACCGATTATTTGCTTTGCTGTCGTCGCAGGCAATGCAACTAGCCGCGATTACACAGGCAGGCCCAGATGACGTTCCAACAAAAGATTTCGGTATTCATCCATACGTTGTATCAAAGCTTGCAAGGCACGCTAAGAAGGTAGGAAAACATGGAGCGATGAGGATACTTCGGAGCTTTGCTCAGACCGACGCTGATCTCAAACGCTCGCGCGGCGAACCGTGGCTACTCATCGAGCGAACACTCGTATCACTGTCGACATAAAAAACACCCCCTGAAATACAGAGGGTGTTTTCGTATGCAGAAAATTATTTTTTCGCAGCAGGTTTCTTTGTAGTAGCTTTTTTCGCTACAGGCTTTGCAGCGGCTTTGGCTACTGGTTTCGCAGCTGGTTTTGTTGTCGCCTTTGCGGCTGTCTTAGGGGCGGCTTTCGCAGGAGCAGCTGCTTTCTTAGCAGCACCAAGCTTTACACCGGCGTCTTTAGCAAACTTTGAAAGGTTCGCTTTGCGACGTGCAGCGGTGTTTTTGTTAATAAGATTCTTTTTCACTGCAGTGTCGATTTCGCTTTGAGCTTTTGAAAGCAGGACAGCAGATGGCTTTGCCATAAATGCTTTTACTGCGTCTTTGATGTCACGTTTTGTGGCGACGTTTCGTTCACGTCGTTTAACAGTTTGTTTTGCTCGCTTGATAGCAGATTTGATGATCGGCATGGATTTCCTTTATTTGATTAAAATGCTTTATCTAGTCAAAGGGTGATTATAGAGGAAAAGGGTGAAATTGTAAAGAGTAGAGGGGTGTTTCCGTTGACTGCCATAAACCCCTTATGCTATAGTGAAGCAAAAGCGCTAAACTAAAGAAATAAACACCATATGGACGACATAAAAGCCAAGCAACAGATTGTCGAAAAGATTAAAGCTTCGACTAATATTCTTGTCACTGTCTCAAATGACCCCTCGGTCGATGCACTCTCGGCAGCGATCGGCTTAACACTGTTACTAGATAAGCTCGAAAAGCATCCAACGGCAGTCTTTAGTGGGGCGACACCTCCAGCCATTGCCTTCCTCGAACCCGATAAGGTATTGGATGATACCACTGATAGTCTGCGTGACTTTATTATTGCTCTCGACAAAGAAAAAGCCGACCACCTTCGTTACAAAGTCGAAGGTGATGCGGTAAAGATCTTCATTACCCCTTACAAGACGACTATTAGCAGTGATGACCTTGAATTTAGCCAAGGTGATTTTAATGTTGAGCTGGTTATTGCGCTTGGTGTTGATAACCAAGATCACCTCGACGGTGCACTCGAAGCCCAAGGCCAAATTCTTCACGATGCGACCATTATTACTGCAACAGCAGGTGAGCAGACCAGCACCCTCGGTGGTATTGACTGGCACGACACACAGTCTAGTAGCCTTAGTGAGATGATCGCTGGTCTAGCCGAAGCACTCAAAACTGACAAAACGAAATCATTATTAGACGGACCGATTGCGACAGCCTTCCTTACTGGAATTGTAGCGGAAACTGATCGATTCAGTAACACACATACGACCGCACGGGTCATGACTGTTGCCGCACAACTGATGGCGGCTGGTGCTGATCAACAGTTGATCGCATCAAAACTCCAAGAAGGTGGTATTAACGGCGAGATTGTCGTGTCGGACGACAATACAACCTCTAGCCCTGGTAAACAAGACACTGGCACGTCTGCATCATCAAAAGACACTTTAGATATTTCTCATCATCCAAAAGAAACTCTCGAAGAAATGGACAAGCGAGTAAAAGCAGCCGAGCAGATTGAGGTTACTCATGACGAACCAGTTGCCCCAGCGGCTGACTCGCCATCGAAAATCAAGCCATCTGTGTCGGAAGTACCAGTCTTGTCTAACGCTTATGCGTTTGAACCAGAAGAAAAAGCCGGAGAGCCCGAACTGGGTGGAACGCTAAGCGCCACAACTGAACAAGCGGCTGACGACGCTCGTCGTGACCTTCAGAATGATCAAAATAAAACAATTCTCACGCATTCATACGTCGGCGGTTCACCTAATCCGTCAGACGTACCACCTTCAATTGATCCAGCTCATGAGTTCCTCGGCAATTCAACGGCAGCAGGTTCAATGAGCGTGAATGATGCGGCTCCACAGGTGACACCTGAATTAGTTCACTCGGCCTATGCCTTTGATACTGAACCTACCATTGCTGTACCTTCAACAGCAGCACCAATTGCGCCATTAACACCGACCACACCACCAACTCCACCTGCACCAGCCGACTTGGGTCTGCCAATGCCACCGCCAATTCCTGACTTCTCACAATCAGCACCTGCGCCACTTTCAGCCTATGCTGCCCCTAGTGACGGCCTTCCTCCGGAACGATTAGGCGATATTTTAGCACCAGAGCCACCTACCCAGCCATCGACACTTCCTCCGCTGTCGCCAACCACACCGCCACCGAGTGATCCAGGTCAATTCAAGATTCCTGGCCAGCAATAATATATCCGACTAGGGTATAATTGCTGAATATGAGTGAAGACAGTGTTCTACTGATTGACAAGCCGTCGAATATGACAAGTTTCGGCGTTGTTGCACGTGTCCGTCGTCGTTTATCTGAACAACTAGGCAAGAAAGCCAAAGTCGGCCACACGGGTACGCTTGATCCGTTTGCTACAGGACTGATGATTATTGTTACCGGAAAAGAATGCCGTAATGCCGGTAATTATTCGAAACTCGACAAAGTATACGAAGCAACAATTCATTTAGGGCAAACCAGTACAACAGGTGACCCAGAAGGGGAGTTAACCCAGGTATCTGAACGTCAACCGAGTCTTGGCGAGGTCCGTGCAGTATTAGAGCCGTTCCACGGCGAAATTACCCAGCGACCACCAATCTACAGCGCCATTAAGATAAATGGCGAGCGAGCCTATAAATTAGCCCGTCGTGGCGAGGTCGTGGAAGTGCCCGAACGGACAGTCACAATCTATAGCCTAGATCTGATTGAATACGATTATCCCTATCTGAAAATCCGTACTCATGTCAGTAGCGGTACCTATATTAGAACGCTGGCTGAGGATATAGGAAAGCGTTTAGAAACTGGCGCCTACTGTGAACAGCTTCGTCGAACCAAGATTGCCGACTGGTCGGTAGAAGACGCTGAACTAATTGCCTAAAGGCGAGTACGACCGAATCTGATATCGTCCAAACGCTCTTTGGCAGCCTGAGTCGCATTGCGGTCGAGGTCGGTGTCTGGGCGACGAATCTCATCGGCAGTTGCACGGAATTCACGCAGACGGTTAGTCCATAGGTCACGCTGAATATCAGTATCTTCAATCCAGCCGAGGCGGACAGCTTCGTCAGTGTCAG
>JBAQNZ010000050.1:0-56721 GCA_049304275.1 Candidatus Microsaccharimonas sp.
TTCATTTTTTTGACAAACATACAATGAATTGTCATACTGGAAATTAATACAAATAGGAGGTAGAAATGGCTGACGCTCATGATGCACAGGCAGACGGATACTACGGGGATGAAGCTTCAAACGAAGAATTCGACCTCAGCTTTCTCGACGACCAAACCAAAGAGTAAGCTTCGGCTTGCGTTGGTCGTCCCGCACTTATTTATTCACCGCGACATTTTGCCGCGTGTGATTTTTTCACCGGGCGAATTGGCCATTCAATTAGCCGAGGGTTTAGAGAAACAAGGGATTGACGTTACCTTGTATGCACCGGGCCCAGTCGACACGACGGTGCGCACCGTCACAGCTGATCTATCGTATTTTGAAAACGAACTTGGTCAGCGTGGCGACACATATCTTGATTTACTTAAAAAACATCCTGCTACTTTCGTTGGGCTGGCACGACAAGTACAGTCTGAGGTGCTCGCCAAAGCCTTTGCAGCCGCGAATAGTGGCCAGCATGATATTATCCATATATATACGAACGAAGAAGATCTAGCACTGCCATTCTCACGGCTATGTACCAAACCTGTCGTGTTTACTCATCATGATCCTTTTAATTTCCTGGTAAAGTACAAGAACAATTTCCCAAAGTACACTGGCCTCAACTGGATTTCATTATCATATGCACAGCGCGATAGTATGCCTGAAAACACGAACTGGGTAGGCAATATCTACCATGGTTTACCTGTAGGCGCCTTCACTCCTATTAAAAAACCGACTGACGACTATGTTGCATTTCTTGGCCGCATTGTTCAACCAAAAGGCCTTCACCTCGCCATAGCTGCTATAAAGAAGTATAACGAAACCGCAAAAGTGCCGTTAAAGCTAAAGATCGCTGGCAAACACTATGCCGACACAAGCAGTGACGACTATTGGCAAACGACTATCGAACCAGAAATCGGTGACCTGATCGAATACGTTGGATTCATCAAAGGCGACGTAGCGCGTAATGAATTCTTAGGAAATGCACGGGCGCTTATTATCCCGTCATTATTTGATGAACCTTTTGGTATGGTGATGATCGAATCACTCGCTAGTGGTACACCAATTATTGGTCTGGATTCCGGCGCTATACCAGAAATTGTTACTGGCAAAAACGGCATCCTAGTCACAAAGCAAGCAAGCCTTGATGATACGATTAATGGCTTATCGACAGCTATCAATTCAATTGATTCAATCAGTCGCGCTGAGTGTCGCGCCGACTTTGAAACACGATTTACGGTAGATCGCATGTGCGAAGAACACCTTGCTGTTTACCAGCAACTTGTTACGAAAACTCTTACAAAATAACCAGAGGTGCTTTGATATGCGGGTGGGCTTCGTAGCCTTCAACCAAGAAGTTCTCGGGCTTGAAATCATCAATCGACTTTACGTCACCAACAATTTTGAGTTTTGGAAAAGCGTAGGGCTTTCTGGTAATTTGCTCTTTGGCTTGATCAAGATGGTTTGTATACAAATGGGCACTGCCGATAGTGACAATCAGCTCACGTGCCTCAAGGCCGGTCACATGAGCAACCATTTGAAGTAGCAGGGCGTACTGCGCAATATTAAATGGCAATCCCAAGAAGACGTCAGATGACCGTTGATATAGTTGCATACGGAGTTTGCCTTTGGTGACATCGAACTGGAACATCGTGTGGCAGGGCGGTAGGCGCATTTCCTTTAAGTCAGCGACATTCCATGCGCTGACGATAATTCCCTTTGAGTGCGGATTATTCTTAATTTGATCAATTGCCCAGGCGAGCTGGTCGAACTCTTTGCCATCAGTGCCTTTCCAGTGTCGCCACTGTACCCCATAGACAGGACCGAGGTTGAGGTCTTTATCGGCGAACTCGTCCCAGTAGTGAATCTTGTTATCTTGCAGATATTTAATATTCGAACTGCCAGATACAAACCACAATAGTTCATGCATCAGAATATTAAACGGCATCTTTTTTGTTGTCAGCATAGGGAAGCCGTGACGCAGATCAAAATGCATCTGATAGCCAAAGATCGACTTGATATTTGCAATACCACGGGTCGGTTTGGTCTTGCCGTTCTTCAGAATCTCGGCCATCAGTTTTAGGTATTCGTATTCAGGGTGATTCATATACTTAGTATACTATTCTTCTTACGGTTTTATTGGTTTTCTGTAACAAATCGATGGCATACCCTTCGGAATGATCAAATCGATACACAACTTCGGCAATATCGGTTTCTGCCAAGGTGCGAGAGCAGTTCGGGCACGGCATCAGATTCACAAATAGTGTCGTTCCTACTAATGATATATTCTGTTTCTGGGCCTCAACCAATACGGCCATTTCGGCATGGATCGTATCGTAGTGGTTAGTATCATTCGTGGGCGACAGATGCGTCTCACGCGAGGCACCATGTAGTAACGCATAGGTTTGATAGGGAACTACTTTGTTGTATGCAGATAAAACTGGTTCATACTCACCCTCGGTTTTCTTTGCCAAAATGGCGCCGGTCTGAAAGCCGTAGTCGTATGACTGTTTCGCAACCTCATCGGTCTGCATAATAATTTCTTTGTCACTCATCACAGAATTTAATGTAGGTAGGGTGATTTTTTTTGACATTGTTTTTTCGTAGGCAAGTGCTTCAGTTTCATCGCTAAACGCCGAGACCAGTTCATACGGGATACGCAGTTTAGACAAAAGATAATACACAGATAGGGTATGGAAACTGTGATACCACGAACCATTAACAAATACTGTCTGCGGTGGTGTCAGCTTTTCAATAATCGTATCGAGTTCACGTTGGAAATAATGAAGTATGTATACTTTATGCTCGGATTTATCGTTGATCGTATCGATCGTTTTTTGGATCGTCTTTGACCGTAGCATTGTGAACTGCGGCTGACCGTCCAGACCCTCAACGAAATCTTCTTTTGATAGGCCGAGTAAGATATGTCCTTTCGGTAGATACTGTTTTACCAACTGAATGAACCGTGCTTCACTGATCTCACGCGGGGCGGTGATAAAGGTTGCCTTTAATGACGACAACGGTCGCTTGCTACTAAAGGCTAATTCGGCCCAATCAAAACTATGCGTCGTCATGGTTATACTTCTTGTCAAAACGTTTAGCGAGGCTCTTCATTTCATCATACTTAGCTTTGTATAGACCAGCATTTTCGAGTGGGGTATTTTTTAATTGGCGATAGTTCCACTCATTCAGGTCGGGTGCATCAAAGGGAATCATATGGAAATGGAGATGTTCAACGGTACTTTGGGCCTCGGCGCCGTCTTTTTGTACAATCTGCATACCTTTGATACCGTGGACGTCGCGAATCAATTTCTTGGCAATGTACATAAATTTACGCATGGTTTCCCATTCGAGTGGTGTCAGTTCTTTGACTGAACGAACATGGCGACGGGGCACGATCATCATGTGGCCATCGATGTAGGCGAACAGAACGATCGTCAGCACGACACCGTTTTCTTCAAACAGAATATAGTCGTCCTTTAAATCACAAAAAACACATTTACCAACCGATTGCCAAATACCTTCGTAGTCACCAGTGACACGAGCGTCACGGTAGGCAATTTGCTTTTTTCGTGTTGCCTCGTCCACTGATTATTTCTCTTTCAAAGGTTCTTTGCGCAGATCCATGAAATCTTTGAAGACTTCGCCAAGGTGTCCACCAATTGCACGCTGGACGATCTTTGTTGTTGAGAGTGAGGTCGATTGACGATCGACGACTTGAACCTCGCCACCATAGCTGGTGACGGTTTTATATTCACGAGATTGCTTATAGTTATCAGTCCAATCTTCTTTGACAGTAATGAATACGTCTGGACGAAGCAGGCCAAGAGACGGGGCACAACTTGGTTCGGGTAAGATAGTCACAAAATCGACCGAACGTAGATAGGTGAGCATTTCGGCACGGATTTTTTCGTCGAGGATTGGTTTGTTTGGGCCTTTGACGGCCTTGATCGCAGCGTTACTACTCACCCCAACGACAAGGACATCACCTTCGCCTTTGGCTTTTTCGATATAGCGACACTGTCCGGCGTGGATAAGATCCCACGATCCAGCAGTAAAGACAATTTTCTTACCTTTTGCTCGAAGTTGCTCACCAAGCGTCATCAAATCGCTTTGCGAGACCAGACGTTTTTTCCAGTCAGTCATAGTACACGTTTTCCCCTCTTAGAACTACGTGTAGTGTAGCACACCACCCCGAGTCAGTATAGAGACGGTACGAACGAAATGTTCATTGTCAGACAAACTCTCGTAGGGATTATGTCGAAGGAACTTATAAAAGTCATGTAACAAGAAAAGCTCGACCAAACGTTCTAGTAGTCCCGGATAGTAGTCGAGTTTCGCACTGCCGCGTTTATGGTAGCCTGACTGCAAGAAATACCGACGCACCTCGTCCTCGGTTTTATATTTACAGTCAACCAGTAGGAACGCGAGGGTGCGCGCCACATCAAACAGAGGATGACCGACTGACGTTTTTTCAAAGTCTAATATACCCGTAATCTCGTCCTGCTGAAACAATATATTTCCCCGAACAAAATCCATATGGAGTTGTTGGGTATGAGGAAGGGTGCGACACCCTTTTAGCAATCGTTTGTATCGATCGAATGAAATAGAAAAGGCAAGCGAAAGTTTATCTTGCATCGCTCGCATGACATCAGGTGTTTCAAAGTAGCGCCTCATGCGATCCAATAACGATTCGAGTTCATCAACAACCAGCGCCTGTCCGGCGGAATCAAAATCTTTCAGTGCGCCGTGCAGGTCGCTCATTGTTTTACCCAGCAACTTTAGATGCGATTTAGTGTAGGCCTCCCAAGCGATGGTTTCACCCGGTAAATAATTATATAGAGCCGCGAAGATATCTTTCGTCGATCCACGTATACGAATGGTGCGCGGATCTTTGCGAGTACGGGTTGGTAATCCTTTTTCTGCGGCAAAACCAGACACGGCATCTGACCGCTGAATGCGCGCCTGAATATCTGGCTCTGACTTATACAAGGTCAATTGCACTATCGTGCCGTCGTGTAGTTCAACAGGGAAGATATGGTTACGATAGCCTGTCTGCACAGGCAGAATGCGTGTGTATTCGAGCCCGTATAGTTTCAGAGCTTGTTCGGCGAGCTCGGCACGCATTAGATTCTTTCGTAGATCACAAAATGATAATCGAATGGATTCTTTTCATCAGCCAAATGATCAACACGCTCGACTTCTTTGAACTTGTCTGTATCGAAACCTTTCAACGTCACATCGCCTTTAATATCACTATCGATTTCGGTCACATACCAGCGATCAACTTGCTCACTCGCCAGTTCATAGATCTGAGCGCCACCAATAATAAAAGGATTCTCAGTTTTTACCAGCGCTAATGCGTCTGCGATCGAAGAGGCGATTTCAATACCATCAGCATGAATATCATAATTTCGTGTCACGATAATGTTCTGACGGTCAGGCAATGCGTGCCCGAGGCGGGCAAAAATCGAATCGTACGTCTTTCGCCCCATAATCACTGCATGTCCTGTCGTTATCTCTTTAAAGTGACGAAGATCGGCCGGCAGATACCATGGTAATTCGCCTGAATTACCAATGACTCCATTTTTCGTAACTGCAACAATGGCCGATAGCATGTACCTAGTGTAGTATGTCAGGCTCGGTTGGTCTATATTGCGACCCGTTCTTTGACTTGTTTCTCAAGTCATGAATCGCCCGCTTAATACCATGTTCGACAATATAAAACGTGTTTACGTCGTACTCACTTTCACTAATAACTTGTTCATCCTCGCTATCGTCACCTCTATTCCGTTTAACACGGAGATAGTATTGAACATAGACTGGCTGAATGTTCTCGTCGCCGACCACGTTTGGTTCCACACCATGCAGTTCACGATAGGTAGGTAGGGCATACTCGTTTAGCTTTTCAACAACTTCAAATGTCATACCTTCTTTGTCAACAATTTCGGCAATGACCGTTTTGGATGCACGTACATTTGATGAAATATGATCGGCTAATTGACGAGGCCTTGGTTCGAGTGTCTTTTCGGGAAAGATAGTCGCAGTGAATCGTCCCCATGAATGGGTATGAAGAGCTCGTAAGTCCTCTTTGTACTGACGCTTCGTGTCGAGGTATGCTTTGCGATCAAACAAACAGGTCTGTTTTAAGTCTTCAATCGAATCAATTTCAGGATACCAGTTGAGAAGCATGGCGTGCATAACGATATCAGCATCAGTCGAGCGAGCCATCAGTGCAATAATTGAACGCCATTCATTTATAGAGCTAAACTCAGCCATAAACAAATCTTTTAAGCGCTGGAAACTTGTTTGGTTTTTTAGTACCTGAATGTCATGTTGACGCACAATTTCGTGGTGAATAGCCTCGTAGTCTTCCGTAGTCAATCCGTCAGTCCCACGACCCATTGTGTCGACCCCGACTTGTCTGGCTAACGTATCGAGTTTCCCTAACATATACGCAAAGGCCGCTTCGATATATGCTTCGCCGTCATACATTTCGTTTGCTCGAGGATCACCAGGAGTAGCAGTGCGAGGATTGCGCTCAAAAACACCTTCATCAAGAGTAATGGTAGAAAATAGGCGGTGATATACCGACAGATAACCAATTTTTGTTTCTTCATCGTAGGTATCAAGCCGCGTTTGAAAACCATCGACAGGAGGTTCGGGTGGAAGTTGCTCGTCGATAAAACCACGCAGTTCTGACAGTGCGGCCTCTCGTTTCGCGCCAGTAAGCGGTTTTTTCGAATCCATTTTCTTTATTATATCACGTTTTTATCATAATGTCTATGTATCTAAAGGGTTATTGACTTATCTACGGCAGTTTTGTATAATGCCTCATAGACATACCAAAGACAGTGGCTGCGCCTTAAACGCTTAATTTGCTACCGAGGAAATGAATATACACATTTTTTATGAGTCTTTGGCAGTGCGAGATCCAAAGACTTTTTCTTTTCTCACGAACTGCCTGTCTAGCACGATTTAACAATCTGGCCGAATAAACACTAACCAAGGAGATTTTTATGGCAATTACCCGCGATAAAAAGAACGAATTGGTTGCTGAAATGACTGAGCTCTTTAGTACTGCAAAGGCAACAACCTTCGCAGCTTACGACGGACTTAGTGTTGCGGATCTTCAAAAGCTCCGTGGACAAGCTCGAGAATCAGGCGTCGTCATCCGAGTGGTCAAAAACCGCTTGGTACGTGTCACGCTTGGTGAGGTTGAAGCATATAAAAACACCGACGTCTCTGGTCTGACAGGACAGCTCCTCTACGCTTTTAGCACCGAGGATGAAGTTGCCCCTGCAAAGATCCTTAGCACGTTCGCAAAAGGTAATGACGCACTGACAGTTGTCGGTGGATTTTCTAACGACGGCGTTCTATTGAGTGCTGAAGAAGTGAAATCTCTCGCGTCACTCCCAAGCAAGAACCAGCTTATTGGCGAGGTTATTGCGCAACTGCTCTCACCTGTACACGAGATTACAGGCGCTTTGCAAGGCAACTTGCACGCGCTTCTCGATGGTATCGAAGCAAAAGCAACCAGTTAATTTATTAAAGAATAATTTTTAAGGAGTCTATAATGGCTGATTTGAAAAAACTTGCAGAAAGCCTCGTTGGCTTGACTGTACTTGAGGTCAACGAACTCAAGACAATTTTGAAAGATGAATATGGCATCGAGCCTGCAGCAGCCGCTGTAGCCGTTGCTGGCCCTGCAGCTGCCGAAGCTGCCCCTGCTGAAGACGCTAAATCTGACTACACTATCGTCCTTAAGGACGCAGGTAGCCAGAAAGTCGCTGTCATCAAGGCAGTTAAAGACATCACTGGCCTCGGCCTGGGTGAAGCTAAAGCTATCGTCGACGGTGCACCTGCTACTGTTAAGGAAAAAGTTCCTACCGAAGAAGCTGAAGCTGCAAAGAAAACCCTCGAAGAAGCCGGCGCAACCGTCGAGCTCCAATAATACTATTCGGCCAATTGTTAGTCACCTGAATACCACCCCTGTCATGGGGTGGTATTTTGTTGTCTGCAAAATATACAACATTTTTCAGGTGACATCTTAAAATCTTGTGGAAAAAGGCCCGTATTGACTTTTGACGGCTGTATTGTTATACATAAAGTAATACCATTTCAAAAATACACAGATAAGGAAATTGCGAGTACCCATGTCTGACCTACCAGAAAAACAAGTCAAACGACTGCATGCTTTGATTCAAGAAGCCGAAACAAACCTGGCCGCAGCTAAGGAATTATTAATCAGTATCATCGGTGAAGATGGTACCGTCATAACTCCAAGGGGCAATGCAAACGACGAAGTCGGTGGCAAGGTCATCGAAGGTGTCTTTGATGGTCAGAAAATGGCCGGCCCAGATGGTAAGGAATATCCCGTCCCTGCTAACTATGCGAGTAAATCAAAGTTGGTTGAAGGTGACATCCTCAAACTGACTATTGCTGACGATGGTAGCTTTATCTACAAGCAAATCGGCCCTGTTGAGCGCATCCAAATTATTGGAACCCTCGTTCAGCACGACGGCGCATACTACATTGAAGCAAACGGTCGCGAATACCGTATCTTGCTTGCGAGTGTGACCTACTTCCGTATCAATATGGGTGACCAAGTCACCATCATCGTCCCAGCTGAAAACCCAGAAGCTACATGGGCAGCCGTCGAAGCAGCGCTCTGATTTGTGACCGTGGGATTACATTTGCAAATCTATAGCACAAGCGCTATAGTAACCTCATCACGAGAGTGAAAACAAACAAAGTGTAAAAACTACGGCAGACTAGCAGAAAAAACAAGGCTATAATCGGTCGTATGACGAGTAGGGGAGCATAACAATGTCACAGGCATTGTATCGTAAATATCGCAGTAAAAGTTTGGCCGAGGTAGTGGGCCAACGGCATATTACCGACATTCTGGGTAAGGCCATCAAAGCTGGACGTATTTCTCATGCTTATTTATTAACTGGTCCACGTGGCGTCGGTAAAACCTCGGTTGCTCGTATTCTGGCGCATGAAATCAATAACCTACCATATAGCGACGATTCAACCTATTTAGATATTATCGAAATTGATGCCGCCAGCAATAACGGTGTCGAAGACGTTCGTGACCTGCGCGAAAAGGTACAAATTGCCCCCGTTTCAGCCGCAAAAAAAGTCTACATCATCGATGAAGTTCATATGCTGTCAAAAGCAGCCTTTAATGCACTGCTAAAAACCCTCGAGGAACCGCCCGAACACATCGTCTTTATCTTGGCGACAACTGACGTTGACAAATTACCGGCAACTATTATTAGTCGAACCCAACGCTTCGGCTTTCGTGCAATTACTGAACAAGACGCCATCGCTCATCTGCGACACATCGCCACCGAAGAAAAGATCAAAATCGACGACGAAGCACTCGCCTTGATCGCGCAACGTGGCGACGGTAGTTTCCGCGATAGCATCAGCCTACTCGACCAGTTAGCGAGTTTAGCCGATGACAAACAGGGGATTACCACCGAGCTCGTTGGGATCACATTAGGCCTGACACCTACTTCAATTATTGAAAACTTATTAAAAGCAATCGAATCACACGATGTTTCGTCTGTTGCTACAATTCTAAAAGAAACCTCTGCGGATGGAATTGGCGCCGCAACATTAGCTGAACAACTAACTTTTACCATTCGTTCACTCATCGCCGAAAAACCACAGCTACTACCATTACTCGACGCGCTGCTCGACGTTGCCAAAAGTAGCCAACCAGAACTGAAACTCCTGAGCGTCCTCGGTTCAGCCGCCATGGAAAACAAACCGATCAAATCAGTCGCCCTCGCCACCCCCGTCCTCGAAGTCACCGCCACCATCGAAGAACTAACCAAACAAGCAACTAAAGTTAAGCCTTCGCTTAATGCTAGGCCGGCAGCTGGTTTGACTTCTGTTGAGGAGACTAAAAGCGAAGTGCAACAGGCGGAACAAAGTTCCCCTGTGAAACGGTCTCCTCAAGAGAACGTCAAACCAGTTGTCGCAAAGAAGTCATCCAATCCTTCGGCCTTTAATTTCGAAGCTCTTGTCGACTACACGAAAGAACACTACGTCGCCCTCTACAGCGTCCTCGTCAAATGCGGGTATGAACTCGAAAACAGTAAACTAACACTCTACACGATCAACAAATTTTACAAAAAGAAGTTAGACGACCCAAAGTACAGTTCACACCTATACGAGTCGTTGTCTGAACTCGGTTTTCAACTGACTATCCACACTATACCCACACATCCGACGCCAAAGAGTAGCCAAGCAGCTAGCATAGTTGCTATGATGGGCGGAGGAGAAGAGGTAGTCGTAGACGCCGCGTAATTAATGGTAAATAAAGCTGACAAGAGTATTCCCGTCGGGAAAATCCCCCCACAAAACATAGATGCCGAGATGAGTTTGCTCGGTGCTGTTTTAATTGACGAGGAAACGTTGGCAGATATTTCCGAACACGTCACTGCTAATGATTTTTACGATAAACGTCACGCAATTGTGTATGCAGCGATGATGCGCCTGTACGAAAAAAACCGTCCCGTCGACCTTTTGACGTTAACGGAAGAACTCAAACGAAAGAACGAACTGGAAACCGTCGGCGGTTCTGCGTATATTACCGAGTTAACAAACTATGTCCCGAGTGCGGCCCATGCCGAAGCCTATGCCGAACTGGTTGGTCAAAAGGCTATTCGTCGCCGACTGATCAAAGCCAGCGCTGACATTTCTGAACTAGGGTTTGACGAAGAGACCTCGACCCAAGAATTACTGGAACGGGCCGAAGCGGAATTATTCTCTGTCAGCGACCAATCTCTTAAACAAGACTTGGTGAGTATCGAAAGTATTTTGACCGAAAGTTTCGACCGTATGGAAGAATTACACCGCAACAAGGGAAGTTTGCGTGGGGTGCGTACTGGCTATCGTGACCTCGATAATATGACCGCTGGTCTGCAACGGAGCGACCTTATTATCCTTGCAGCTCGTCCGGCGATGGGTAAAACAACCCTCGTTACCAACCTGGCATATAATGTGGCTACTATTGCGAAACAATCGGTTTTGTTCTTTAGTCTCGAGATGAGCAAGGAACAACTGGTCGATCGTATGTTAGCCGATGCATCAGGTGTCGACGCCTGGAATATTCGTACCGGTAACCTGTCTGATGATGACTTTTCTAAACTATCTGAAGCCATGGGCGAGATGGCCGAAGCGCCTATCTTTATCGACGATACCCCAGGAGTCAGCGTCCTCGAGATGCGCACCAAGGCCCGTCGCGCAGCCCACGAACAACCACTAGGGCTGATTATCATCGACTACCTACAGCTGATGCAGGGAAGTGGCCGCAATGACGGTAACCGCGTCCAAGAGGTGAGTGAGATCTCGCGTGGACTAAAGTTAATTGCTCGTGAACTTAATGTACCGGTCATCGCCCTGTCGCAATTGTCTCGTTCGGTTGAATCGCGAAACCCACAAGTTCCGCAACTATCAGACCTGCGTGAATCAGGCTCAATCGAGCAAGACGCCGACATCGTCATGTTTATTTACCGCGAAGATTATTACAATCCGGAAACAGATCGTCAGCACATCACCGATCTCATCATTGCCAAACACCGTAACGGACCAACCGGTAAGGTTGAATTATACTTCCACCCAGAACGTCTGCGCTTTACGTCAGTCGATCGCAAGCACGATAGTTAGCAGAGTACTGGCGTGCGAGGTGGTATAATCAGGAGTAACGTATGGCTGTGTTGAATCTGACAAAGTTCTTTATCTATCGCTGGCGATATGTCATTGGGTATGGCATTATTGGGCTTCTTTTGGCTGGACTGTTAGTATTTGCCGGACTGTACGTTCCTGGTGGTATTTCTGTCGAAGAAACGCTGGCAACTGTTCGGAGCGATAGCTTGTCACTTAGTGATCCTACGACCTTTACCGTCGCAAACTTGCCGTATTACGTGTTGCAAGCAGCAATTTTCCACGTATTTGGTATCTATGATTTCACTATAAAATTGCCGTCACTCATCCTGGCTCTTTTATCGGCAATCGGATTAATATTATTATTACGCCGTTGGTTTAAACCAAACATTGCCGTGTTGGCTTCACTTATTGCAATTACTACCGGTCAATTCTTGTTTGTCGCACAGAACGGTGTACCCAGTATCTTGTATATCTTTTGGCCAGTCTTACTATTATTAATTGGAACCCAGATTACCCGCAAAAAACGATTTAGGTTTATGTGGAAGATACTTTTTGCCATTACTGCTGCCCTCAGTCTGTATACACCACTGAGTATCTATCCTCTCCTCGCGATACTCGTCGCAACCATCTTGCACCCACATCTGCGCCATGCGGTTCGACAACTCTCTAAAGTAAAATCAGTGATCGCACTTATTGTCGCTTTCGTCTTTGTTGCCCCACTGGGGTATGTGATGTATACCACGCCGTCAGTAGGGCTCACGCTTTTAGGATTCCCGACCGAATGGCCGCATATCGTCGAAAATCTCAATACCATCGTGCAGCAATACTTTATTTTCTGGGAGCCAAGCACCACGACACTCATGACGCCAGTCTTTGGGCTGGGTTCGGTGCTGATTCTCGGGCTGGGGCTGTATCGTCTGATTCGTACCCGCGAGACAACACGTAGCTATCTGATTATCGGCTGGCTCATTTGTTTACTCCCGATTATCATTCTTAATCCTCGGTTTACTACTGTCGCGTTCGTTCCTTCAGTGCTGTTACTTGCAGCTGGACTTACTAGCCTGATCACTTATTGGTACCGACTTTTCCCTCGCAACCCGTACGCTCGTATTGCTGGATTGCTGCCACTTATTATCTTGGTTGTCGTACTCATCGGCTCGGGACTGGACCGCTTTATATATGGCTATCATTACGATCCAAACACTGCGGTAAATTTCTCGAAAGACCTAAAACTAATTCCAAAAGATACTACTATACTGGTCGTCGCAGCAGACGAAGTCCCATTCTACACCGCAGTATCTCATTACCGTGAAGGTCTTGCGATTTCCCAAGAGGCAAGTGGCGATAGGTTCGTCGCGACTCGTCAGGCGAAGCGTGATTTCCCCGGCTATACCATTGATCGAATCATCACCACCACCTACTCACAGAATAGCGACCGCCTGTATATCTATAAAAAGGTGAGTCAGTAACGTATAATTAAAGAAGTTAGTAAAGACGGAGTAAAGAATTATGGCCTTTGACCAAGTGAAAATGCTGAACCAGCTACGAAAAGCACAGAATGACTTGAAAAAAGAAATCATCGAAGTCGAAGCTGGTGACGGCGCAGTTGTCGTACAGATTACCGGTGAGATTAAGATCAAGAAGATTACCATCGACCCTGAACGTGTTGATGTTAATGACATCGCTGAATTAGAGCACTGGATTGAGATTGCAATTCGTGATGGCCTGACCAAGGCCCAAGAAATTGCCGCAGAAAAAATGAAACCCCTCATGGGCGGACTGGGTAACTTAGGACTCTAATTGTGGCACGATTGCTGCCGCTCGCACTCGAGAAATTAATTGATGAACTAGGCCGGTTGCCCGGTGTTGGTTCTCGTACCGCCGAGCGGTACGCTTACTTCTTGCTTCGCGCTGACCAGCATCTAAATGATGGGCTAGCCACAGCTATACATGACGTCCATTCGCGCGTCAAAGTATGTCCAATGACGTTTGCGTTGATTGACGCCGACGAAGAGGTGTCGTCATTATATAGCGACCCTGAACGAGACAAAACATTGGTTGCGGTGGTCGAAGAACCACTAGACATTGTAGCGTTAGAGCGTACAGGACAGTTCAATGGAACCTATCATGTCCTCGGTGGTGCAATCAGCCCGATTGACGGCATTGGCCCCGAACAACTACACATCCCTGAACTCATCACACGCCTAGCGAATGACAACGTCCAAGAAATTATTATCGCGACCAACGCCAGTGTCGAGGGTGAATCGACGGCCTTGTTCTTACAGAAACACGTTAAAGATGCTGGCATCGATATAAAAATGAGCCGTTTGGCACGTGGTATTCCGGTAGGCGTCGACCTTGAATACGCCGATCAAATTACTCTTGGTCACGCCCTCGAAGGGCGCCGAACGCTGTAAAACTCTTGCTTGTATGCAGACCTTGGTTATACTTAAGCTTAACTAACACCGAAAGGTCTTTATGAACCCATCTCAACCCGCTCATACACCAACTCCAGGAAAAACGCTCGCTATCGTTGGGTTTATCCTCGGATTCGTTGGAACTTCATTAATTGGACTACCTTTCTCTATAGCAGCCGCTGTTAAATCATCAAAAGCTGGTAAAACAAACGGCCTAGCTATCGCCGGTATTGTAACGAACAGCGTCTTCCTCATTCTGGGACTGTTTATTATTCCTATCATTATCGTTTCTTACAATGGCATCACTGCTAGGGCAAACACCAATTCAGCTCTTTCATCAGCAAACACTGTATTGAAATATGCAGAAGTCTACAATGCGGACAATGGTAGTTATCCTATGGCGTATTCATACCTTACTGAAGAAAACGTGACCCTCAAAAACATTACGCTACAATCCGCATACCTCAAATCCGCGCCAACCGAGCCAGAAACGATCAATTTTTACAGCTGTAGCGGCAACGGTGTGAAGGTCGGATACTGGGACTACCAGAACGAGCGTATGGTAACTCTCAGTGCCGGTGACACCTCGGGTGACTGCGTACTTTCAACCAAATAAGCTGTTACAATAGAGTGAATGTTTGATACAGCTATAAAACTTATTAACGATGCGAAAAAGATCGTTGTCATCCAAGCCGAGAACCCCGACGGCGACTCCCTTGGCAGTGCTTTGGCATTCGAAGAAATCCTGTCTGATTTAGGAAAAGACGTCGTTCTTTACTGCGCCATCGACATTCCTAAATACATGCACTACATCAAGGGCTGGGATAGGGTAGTTCGAGATTGGCCGACTGACCGTGACCTCGCTATCATCGTCGACACCACTAGCCAATTATTGATGGCAAAGGCTCTTGAAGTTGCTGGCGTCCGACATTTCCTCGAAACACATCCCGTCCTCGTTATCGACCATCACCAAGAAACCGAACCGGACCTACCATTCGAAGCGACGATTATCAATGATATCGAAGCCGTCGCTAGTAGTGAAGCTATCTACAAAATGACACAGGATGCTGGCTGGAAAATCAACCAACAAGCAGCCGAAAATATGTTCTTGTCGATTCAGGCAGATAGCTTGGGGCTGACGACACAAAACACAACAGCTGCCAGTTATCGCATCGCTGCTGAATTAGTTGCCTTGGGGGCAAGTCCATCAGAGATTGAACAACGTCGTCGCGAATATATGAAAAAACCAGCCGATATACTTGCCTATAAAGGTGAGTTAATCGGCCGCATCGAATATAACCTCGACGGAAAGCTCGCCACTGTCCTGATTCCATGGGCAGATATCGAACAATACAGCGACCGCTACAACCCTAGTGTCCTTGTGCTCGACGAAATGCGCCTGGTTGATCATGTCCAAATCGCTGTCGCAATCAAGACGTATCCCGACGGTAAACTAACCGGTAAGATTCGTTCAAACATACCTATCGCGGGTACTGTCGCCGGATTCTTTGGCGGTGGGGGACACGAGTATTCATCAGGCTTCAAAGTCTATGAAAACTATGACAAAATAATGCCAGAATTAGTAACCGCAGTAGACAAGGCACTGACCGACTATGACGATTCGATTTCATAACCAACTCACCAAACAAGTCGATGATTTTAACACCATCGAACCTGGCAAAGTGTCACTCTACACCTGTGGACCAACTGTTTATAATTTTCTACTGATTGGCAACTGGACAGCCTATATTTACTGGGACACACTCGTTCGATTACTTCGTGCCAACGACCTGAAGGTTGAGCGTGTCATGAATATCACCGATGTTGGGCATCTGGTGAGTGACGCCGATGACGGTGAAGACAAGTTACAAAAAGGCGCCCGCCGTGAAGGCAAAACCGCCTGGGAAGTCGCCAAATTCTATACTGACGATTTCATGAAGGGGATGAAACGACTCAATCTCATTCAACCTGACCATATCACCAAAGCAACCGATTATATTACTGAACAAATCAACCTGATTCGTACCCTAAAGAAAAAGGGTCATACCTACCAAATTGATGATGGTATCTATTTTGATACCTCGACCTTCCCAAGTTACGGCGACTTCGCCGGCCTCGACCTGCAGGCACAGCGTGCCGGAGCCCGCGTCGAATATAACGATGAGAAACGAAATCCTAGTGACTTCGCCCTCTGGAAATTCAGTCCACTCGACGAACAACGTGACATGGAATGGGCGACTCCCGCGGACCTACTCGACGTTACTTCAATTGAAGGGACTAAAAGCGAAGTGCAGGCGCGAAGCGCCGAAACGATCCCTTCAAATGAACGTAACGTCGAAGTAGGTCCTAGTGATGAGATGGTCCCTACGGACGAACGTACTGTCGACGTAGGTCCCGGAAGTCAATCAGGTCCACGGATGGGCTTCCCAGGCTGGCACATCGAATGTTCCGCCATGGCCATGAAACTCCTCGGTAACACCCTCGACATTCACACCGGCGGCATCGACCACATTCCCGTACACCACACGAATGAAATCGCCCAATCCGAGGCCGCAACTGGTGTTCGCTTTAGTAATTTCTGGCTCCACAACAATCACCTAAAAGCCGACGGCACCAAAATCAGCAAGTCACTGAACAATGGCTATACCTTAGATGACATTGAAGAAAAAGGTTACAACCTAACAGCATTCCGTTTATTTATCTTGCAAAGTCATTACCGAAGCGAAAGTAACTTTACGTTTGAAAATCTGGACGCTGCCAACAACCGGCTCCTTCACTGGCGAAGCATTGCCGCTCTGCGACATCAAACACATGACACACTACGTGATGATGACGAAAAGTCGAGTGATGGTTCAGTTTTGCTGTATGCGACGTCCAGAGCCATCCTAGAGGCTATGAACGACGATATAGACACTCCAACAGCCTTTGCGATTATCGACGAAGCTTTCGACCGCTTACAAGGTGCAAGTATTAATGATATCCACCGTCACGCCCTAGTTGAACTATTTGATACTATCGATGAATTATTTGGTCTACAGCTACTCGATACAACACCAGACGTCACCGACGATCAAAAACGCCTCATCCTTGAGCGTGAACGTGCCCGTGAATCTAAAGATTTCAAGCGCGCTGATAGCATTCGTGATCAGATAGAAAAAGACGGTATCACGATTCGTGACACCGCCTCGGGACCTATTTGGGAATATCTACGTAATTAACGTAACCTAGTCTTCGTTTTTAGCAGTAAGCTTCTTTGGTGTTCCAGCACCTTTTTCACGCTCTTTTTTGACATAGTCCAGATATTCTTCGAGAAGAATACGAAGTGTTCCAGCGATTGGGATAGCGACGATACCACCGACGATACCAAACATATATAGTCCGACAGTAATCGATACCAGGATCGCTAGGGCAGATAGTTCAATCTTGCGTGCTTGAATATGTGGCGCTACAAAGTTATTTTCAATCTGCTGGTAAACCACAAAGTAAATAGCATACACAACAGCGGCAGGGATACTATTAAAGGCGAGTAGTGCCGTGATCAACACACCAGCAATAGTCGAACCAAACATCGGGATTAACGAAAAGGTAAAGTAAATTGCTACTGTCGGCATCGCCAGACTCGCAGGTACTTCTTTAAAAATGAGACTAACTATAAATATGGTTAGCCCAGCCAGCGTCGCACCGATTGCCGAAACCGTCAATTGACCCGTGACGTAGCCATTAATTACCCCGTAGACACGACTAACGATGCGCTTGTGGGTGACCATGCGACCCTTGTTGTTGTACATTCCCCAGATTCGCTCCATCCACATCGGTCCTTCGATCAACATCAGGAAGGTGAGAACGAGAACAATGAAGGCAGCAGCGATAAAGTTAAAGATCGAACCAAGACCGCTAATAACGCTTTGTCCGACATTACTAGCCCAACCAGCGGCACTATTTTTGATCGAATTGAGAGCATTATCTACCTGCGGCTGTAGGTTGTATTGATCAATTAACCCGCGTAACCCATGCCATGACTGGGTCGCATTATCGACGAAAGATGGTACATTCTGAGCAAACTTGGCTGTTTGCTGAACAATCGGTGGAATGACCATAAAGACAATAATGCCAAGAAGTAAGATGACGGCTACGTAGGCAATGGCTGTGGCGCCGACACGACTCTTACTGGGGAGTTTCTTTGAAATCCGTGATACCGGTGAGTTAAGAGCGATCGCAAGGAAAAAGGCGGTACCGATAATAATCAGAGCAATGCGGGCGTTATATATCAGAAATACCGCAAGGCCAAGGCCGATAACTACCAACCAAAATCGAACAAATGTGCGAGTGTCTATCTCTATGCGAGTCTTCATGGTAGGTATTATACACGTCTTAGCGACAGGGGCATAGATACTCGACAAGATGCCTATGCTTACAGTATAGTGTCAGTATTATGGAACCACTCTTGCACGATCTAAGGAAAATTTTTAAAGGCGGTATTATTACTGACGAAGTCACTCGTTACGAATATAGCCACGACTCGAGCATTTACGAACTTATCCCTGAAGTTGTCGTCACCCCAAAAGACAGTAAGGATATTCAACACCTAGTGAAATTTGTTCAAAAAAACAAGAACTCACATCCTTCGTTATCAATTACTCCGCGAAGTGCCGGGACAGACATGTCAGGGGCTGCCATCGGCAACTCGATCGTCATCGATATGACCAAGCATTTCTCTGCAATTGAGGGGCTGAAAGGAAACTTACTGCACACACAACCGGGAGTATTTATCCGAGATATCGATCCTTACCTAGCAAAGGAAGAATTAATGCTAGGCTGTATCCCTGCAAGTCGTGCAATTTGTACAATTGGTGGCATGGTCGGAAACAATTCGGGTGGCGAGCAGTCACTCCGTTACGGCAATACCGAACGGTCAGTCCGAGAACTCAAGGTTATCTTGGCTGACGGGAACGAATATGTCGTCAAACCACTTACGAAGAAACAGTTGGAACTAAAGCTGAAAGAAAAGACCTACGAGTCCGAATTGTACCGTAATGTCTACAAGCTGATCGAAGCAAACTACGACCTGATCAAGAATGCTCGGCCACATGTCAACAAAAACTCAATGGGCTACAATCTTTGGAGTGTATGGGATAGAAATACCGGAGTGTTTGATATGACCTATCTATTCACCGGTAGTCAAGGAACGTTAGGCGTTATTACAGATATCGTCATCGAAGCGGTGCCAAAGGCTACACATGAAGGGCTGCTTCTCATTTACCTGACATCCCTTAAACAACTAGGTGATATCATTCCGGCCGTCATGAAGCACAATCCAGCAACGTTCGAAGGTTTCGACGACATTACCTTTAACTTAGGCATAAAATATTTCTCAACCTTTAGGAAAAAGCTGGGCACCAAAGAATGGCTCCGCCAACAAGCATCATTACTTGGCACAGTCGCTAAATTCCGCGGCCATCTTCCGAATATGCTCCTGATGGTCGAGTTTGAAGGTGATACGAAACAAGACGTCTATAAAAAGATCTCAGCGCTTATTGATGACCTAAAACCCTTTAAAGTTCGCATGGATATCGAAGGTGACGAGGCGTCAGAAGCTGCCTTCTGGCAAATTCGTCGCGCCGCCCTTGTCTTGCTTCGCAATCAAGTAAAAGGTCGCTATGCCTCTCCTTTTATAGATGACATGACCGTACAGCCCAAATATCTACCCGAGTTTATACCCCAGTTACGCAAGGTTATTCGTAAATATAAACTACCCGCCACGATCCAAGGACATTTCGGCGATGGTAATTTCCACGTTATCCCATTAATGGACATCGCCAAAACAAAGGATCAACATAAACTCGAGCCAGTTATGCGTGAGCTTATTCCTATCGTTCTAAAATATGGTGGCACAATGGCAGGTGAGCACAACGACGGCATGGTCCGTGGCCCGTGGATGCGTGCGGTATTCGGAAATGAAGTGTTTGAGTTATTCAAACATGTCAAAGAGTTGTTTGACCCTCACTACATATTTAATCCTCATAAAAAGACAGATGCTGCATGGGAATACAGCATGGACCACATCCGTGAAAGCTACAAAAATAGCCTCATCAAATAATTTTTGACGTGTTAAGCTAGATAATGTATAGTATTAGTAGTTATGGTAACGACTGAAACCATCGGTTGCGTCAAGGCAGCCACTAAAATTCTCGGCGACAAATGGACACCACAATTGCTGCGCTTTTTTGTGAATGAAGAAACGGTTCGTTTCTGCCAAATCCAAGACCTTGTCGAGGGAATTAATCCTCGAACACTTTCGTCTCGTCTCGATTATCTCGAGCAAGAGGGGATTATCACCAAAAGTGCGACAACATCTGAAAGTCGTTGCGAGTATCGTTTGACTAAAAAAGGCTATGAACTGGTTCCTATTTTAAAAGATATGCAATCCTGGAGTGACCGCTACACAGCCGTCGCTGCTTAAGACTTTCTTAAGATTATCCTTGAATTAAGTTATTTTTCAGTATTAAACGCTTATACTAGTTATATGAGAGTATTGATTGTTGAAGACGAACACAAGATTGCACGAGCACTCAAAAAAGCCCTCGAGCAAGAGACGTATGCTGTTGATATCGCCTATGACGGTGACGAGGGTCACGCAATGGCGACGACCGAACCTTATGACATTGCAATTATCGATCGAATGCTTCCTGGGGGCTATGACGGTATGGGCATTGTCAAAGCAATGCGTGATGCCAAAGTTCATACGCCCGTCCTTTTTCTGAGTGCACTGGGTAGCGTGGCCGAACGTACCGCCGGCCTTGATGCTGGCGCCGATGACTACTTAGTCAAACCCTTCGCACTCGAAGAATTGTTAGCTCGCGTTCGTGCGCTCCTACGGCGACCCACCGAACAACAAGCAACTATACTTAGCGCTGGCGACCTAACCCTAAATACTGTAACGTACAGCGTCGAACGTGCTGGCAAGGTCATCCCGCTGACCAGCAAAGAATTTGCCCTCCTCGAATACCTCCTTCGCAATCCTGGTCGACCACTGAGTAAAGAAGTAATTATTAGTCACGTCTGGGACTACGATGCCGACATCCTGCCGAACACCGTCGAAGTCTATATTAAATATCTTCGTAATAAGGTAGATGCTCCTTTCAAGACTCCTCTCATTCATACTGTTCGTGGTTTTGGCTATAAATTAGAGGCATAACACAGTGCACATGTTTCAATCAGCCACCCTCAAGCTTACTGCTTGGTATTTGGCAATCATTATGGCAGTCAGCCTACTTTTTAGTATTGCCATCTACCAGATTAATTTCCATGAAGTAAATGTTCGACTCGAGAACCTACAACGAGGGATAACTAGTCAATTCGACACGCAGGCTCCTCAATCATTCATTAGCGGAACCGATTTGCGACAGGTACAGTCAGACCAAGCAGCCTTACAGATGCTTATCTCATTACTATATATAAATATATTCATTCTGGTTGCGGGTGGGGCAGGGAGTTATTTCCTTGCCCGTCGTACGCTTCGTCCTATCGAAGAGGCCCACGAAGCCCAAAGTCGTTTCACTAGTGATGCCAGCCATGAGCTACGAACACCTCTCACTGCTATTAAGGCGGAGATCGAAGTTGCGCTTCGTGACAAAGTCATCGATCCAATCGAGGCTCGTGAGCTACTACAGAGCAACCTCGAAGAGGTTGATAAACTCATTCAGCTATCCGAAATGCTTCTTAGTTTGTCACGACTTGATTACGACACCCTTACCAAGGAGAAACTTGACCTGCCCGAAGTATTGAAGATTGCCCTTAAACCACACAAGTCAGCTATTAAACGTTTCGACATTACGACGCGAAAAAATGCTTACGTCGAAGGAGACAAGGCGGCGATAACCGAGCTGATGACCATCCTGATTGATAATGCCTTGAAATACAGCCCCGAGCACTCAAAAATTAGTATTCGTATGTTCCAGCGTATGCGCGCGGTAGGATTTGAAATAAGTAATAGTGGCCCCCAGATCGATGAAAAAGCCCTACCACATATTTTTGATCGTTTCTATCGTGGTGACACTTCACGAACTAACAGCACAAGGAATGGGTATGGACTCGGCTTGGCGATTGCAAAAAAGATCATCGATGTCCATGAAGGTGACATATTTGTGCAAAGTACAAAGGAAAAAACTACCGTTACGTTCTATCTGCCAATATTCCGAGTAAATAAAACTTAGATAAAGAGTTACGCCCCTTTACGCTTCGAGATGGGAAAATTACAACGAAATAACGTGCACTTTTAAGATTCAATTAAGATAACCACGCAATACTAAAGACAGTAGCAACAAGCAGCTACAACAAACACGTGCATAACGCACTAAAAGGAGGGAGTGAAACAATATGAGTACCCAAAGTACCATCACCACCACCAACACCACAGAACACAAAACGATCTTGCTGAGCAAGAAAGGTATGAAAGAGTTGCGTAAAGCAATTTCACAGCTCGAGCATGACCGACAAGCGGTCATCCGAGGATTACATGACATCGACAAGACATCCGGACATGATGATCGTCTGGAACGAGTAGAACGTTTGGCCCGCCTTGAGGCAATCGAGGCAGAACTCGCCGAAAAGCACCAAATGAGTAACAACGCTCGACTATTACCCTCAAAACGTGCTCGTATGAAAGTCGCCATTGGTTCCGTCGTCGACCTGATCGACCAACAAGGACAACTGTTCCGTTATACACTTGTTGATACGATGGAGGCCAACCCAAGCGACGGACGAATCTCTGTCGTCAGCCCACTTGGTAGTAGCCTAGTTGGTAAAACAGTCAAAGATATCGTTGAATGGAGTGGCAGTGTTCAAACGAATAAATTACAGCTAGTACGAATCGCCTAGATAGTGTTCGCACAGGCTAAAAAGCGCTCTCTGAAATGAGGGCGCTTTTTTGATACAATAAAGGTAATGCTTTTTTATCATCGATCAATTGACGAGACCTACGACAGCCTCCGGTCTGGCCCCGATGGATTATCGCGTCACGAATCCGAAACTCGTCTTGCCTCACATGGTTTGAATATTCTTAAAATAAATACCGAACCCCTGTGGCGAATCGTCATCGAACCTTTCCGTAGTGTCTTTATGCTAGTGCTATTCGTCGCTGCCGTAATCAGCTTTATTCAAAAGGTTCCGATCGACGGCATCATTGTCCTGTCGATCATGATGATCAGTGCGCTCATCTACTACACCCAACGATTTTCTACCGAAAAGATTCTTCGATCGCTACAAAAACGGTCATCTCAATCTGTCGAGGTGATTCGTCACAAGGAAATAGTCCACATTGACGCAACGCTCCTCGTTCCTGGGGATGTCGTCATACTGCGCGAAGGTGATAAAGTACCCGCTGACATCCGTTTAACTAGTGCAAATGGTGTAAAGGCTGATGAGGCGATGCTCACCGGTGAGTCTGTCGCCGTGGACAAGAATAGTGAAACACTCGGTGATAAAAAGGAAATCTACGAACAGCGCAATATGCTATTCCAGGGGACTTTCCTCGTATCAGGTTCAGCCACAGGAATCGTCGTCTTTACCGGTAATGAAACCGAATTTGGACGAATCGCTGCCCTGACTAAAAAATCGAGTGATTCAAGCGTTAGCCCTGTCCAAAAAAAGATCGATCGTCTACTTAGTTTAATCATCGCAGTAGTGGCTGGCACCGCAATCGTAGCGTTCGTACTCGCCCTTATAAGAGGGGTTGAGTTTACCGAAGCAATCCGATTCGTCCTTGCTATGACCGTTTCGGCGGTTCCCGAAGGCCTCCCTGTCGCAATCTCCGTCATACTCGTACTAGGTATGCGCCGTATGTCGGCAAAAAAGGCCTTAGTACGAACAATGAAGGCGATCGAGACTATCGGTGTCATTACCACCATCGCAAGTGACAAAACCGGCACCCTGACAGAAAACAAACTCAGCGTACAGGAAACCTGGCAACTAGAGGGGACATCCCACCATCTGCCAACCATCGCCCAACGCTCGGTCAACCATGAGCCAAACCAGCGAACTGACCCCCTCGACACCGCAATTTCGCAGTTCACTAACGGCGAAGCACTGATTGAATATAAGGGTAATATCGAATCAATCTTGCCATTTGATCAAGCGTTCGCCATGAGTGGTAACGTCTGGCACCACAAGGGTCGCTATGACTTGATTGTTAAAGGAGCGCCCGAGCAGATCCTCGATAAAAGTAGCCTTACTAAAAAACAGCTTACTGAATCTGAACAGGCACTCGCACGACTAACCGCACTTGGATACCGAGTAATCGCCCTCGCCGCAACTGAACTCACTATCCCTGTTAATGCCTTTCAGGACATGCACGCCAAACAGAGACTCGAATTTGTTGGGTTTATTGCTGTTGCCGATTCGCTGCGACCAACCGTCAAGCACGCTATCACCACCGCTCTGAATGCTGGCGTATCTGTTCGTATGATTACCGGTGATCACTTTGAGACAGCCTATGCGATCGGAAAGCAACTTGGCTTGGTTTCCTCACGCGACGAAGTCTTTGATAGTCGACTGATGAATGACATGACCGCTAAGCAAATCAAGCAACGCATAACAAATGCAACGGTATTTTCAAGAGTCACCCCTGAAAATAAATTTAAGATCCTTCAGATTCTTAAGGTTACCGAAGTTGTTGCCATGACAGGCGACGGAGTAAACGATGTACCCGCCGTGTCGAACGCCGATGTAGGTATTGCTATGGGGAGTGGTTCTCAGATCGCCAAAGATGCCGGTGATATCATTCTTCTGAACAACGATTTCGGCAGTATCGTCGCAGCGATGAAAGAGGGGAGGATTGTGTTTGCCAATATCCGACGCATGCTTTTCTACTTACTATCGTCGAATACCGCTGAAGTCTTGATCATGGTCGTTGCCCTCATTATTGGCCTGCCGTTGCCTCTATTACCAGTCCAGATTCTATGGGTAAACCTGGTCAGCGAAACAACCGTAGTCATCCCCCTCGGTCTAGAGCCTGGTGAACGATCTATCATGAAAAACCGACCGATTTCACCAACCGCACCATTACTCAGTCGCTATATGATTAGCCGCATCGTCCTTGTTGCCGTAACTATGAGCGCCCTATGCCTAGGGCTATTTGGCTATTTCTACTCACAGTACGGCGTTGCCTACGGTCAAACAATCGTCTTTACCTCAATCGTCGTTATGGTCTGGGCGAACGCCTTTAATGCCCGTAGTACGTATGAGTCAGCCTTCACACGCCTCCGAGTATGGAATGGTGGGCTTTTTGTTGGTCTGGGTGCTTCTGTTGTCTTGCAACTTCTTGCTGTGTTTGGGCCCTTCCAAGGCATCCTGCACATTCACCCGATCGCTATTGGTGATCTATTCATAAGTAGCATCATTTCATTCGCCGTTATCATCCTTGTCGTTGAAGTCCACAAGTTCATCGGTCGGCGTCTCCGTTTCGTCACTGCCAAATAAAAATACCCGAACTCGCAGTTTCGGGTATTTAGTGGTGTGTTTGTTTCATTACGACAAGATACTAAGCAATGTCCAGTTTCCGCCATGGTTATCGCTACGAAGGCGGTACAGTGATTGGCCATCTGATAGGGTGATAATCTCGGCCATACGGTCACCCGAACGGACGAGGCAACGCAAGCCAGCATCGATAAATTCGTAGATACTTCCACGGAATTCCATACGGCGAGGATAGGCTGACAAGTCCTTCTTAAAGCCCATTTTTGTCACAGCGATTTCTTCATTGATAGTGATACGATTCATAATATTTCTCCAAGAGGTTAATGTTTAACGCAAAAACGCTGACAACAAGAATTTTGGTCAGCAGCGGCTTTAATGGAGGAGAGATTTGGAGAGGGAGTGAGACCGCTTAGACTCAGATCCTTTTTACCAAATATCACAAAGAATTGTATCGATTATCAGGGGCGCTTGGTATCTAGATTACCAGTGTGCATGACATCGTTTGGTGGCTTCTATAAGCCTGTAAGTTGAAATCCAGATAGTCTTCACTAGGGGGAAGTACTCACATGACTATCCCTAGTATACACCCGTCATTAGCATGAGCGTCAAGCCTGAAATCTATAGTCATTATACTGCTTATGTACATTTACATTTAGCTATTTTGTTATATAATTTTCGAACGCATGTGAGCTACTGGTTATTAAGGTGGCATCCGCACTACCTTAATAATTTAAGACTTACACATTCCAACCACCGACGTACCCTCAATAGGGTACAGAAGGAAGTCCTGTGAGGACTTCACGTAAGAAAGCCGCTACGTCGGCTTTGTCGATCATGGGGGCAATAGTCCTCCTGTCGACGCTACTAGGGGGAACGTTGGCAGCCAATGCCTTCGCCTCTGACGAGGCTGACACGACCGATCAGATCATCACAGAGACGAATCCGCCTGCGAAGCCCGTTTCCAAGCCCGTTTCCGAAGAACCGGACACAGAACTGCCTGATGACAAGACGACCTCTGCGCTACGCATCGCCAGTGCACAGCTCCGGGTCACACCTACGCAGGGCGTGATCGGCGATCTGTTGCCCTGGTCCGAGGACACCAACCATGCCTCCTACTGGGTGGACTACCGACGTCGAGAAGTCCTCGCGAGAGGCGAACGACGAAGAGTGCCCGCCAGACCAGGTGTTTGGCGACCCGAATGTCAAGATGGTGCAGCAATGCGTCGTTGATGATGGTAATAAGCCGGTTAGCGGTACCACGGTGATACGCTTGTCTACCCTGACGAGAACGGCGTGATCCAAGAGGTCGTGATGCACGCTGGTGACGCCGACATCATCAGACAGGTCACTTACGGTGAGGATGCCGGCAACGGTAGCGTATCCGTCGAGTACGGCGTCAAGGGTCAAACCCTAAAGTCGGACATCGTGAAGACCGGTTGTGTGGTACCGTCGACTCCTCCTGAGATGCTGGCCTTCACCGGACAGGCACTCCTCGTGCAGGCAATCCTCGCAGCGCTGGCCCTTCTGGTGGCTGGTGTTTTCATGGTGCGCAGGCGTCGGGATGGTCTCACCCAGGAAGAGTAGTGAGTTGCTGAAGAAGTAGAGAGTGACGTCAGTTGCTCGCACTTCGCACCATACGGTATACCGTATGAAGGTCTACCCGCATATAACGGCGTGGTAGACAAGGGACGTTCCCACCTGGCAATCCAGCCAGGTGGGACCGTCTGTATTAAATTACCTAAAAATTGTTCGGTTCAAATTTGTGAATGAGGCTAGACGTTGCTACAATAAGAAAACGTTAGAAAAGCGCCTTTAAGGATTATCTGTGAACGACTCGAGACTAACCAAAACTCATCAAAAAATACCTTCACCAATGGGCATAGGTGAAGCAAAATCGTTGATTGATACCTATATCAGTCAGCTATTAGATGAGCGAATTCGCAAAGCCCGCCAGGTCAGTCCACACTACGAAGCGCTGTGGCAAGCAATTAATAATCTTTATCAGGCGGGTGGTAAGCGTCTTCGCCCCTACATGACACTTTTGACCTACACTGCCTTTGGCGGAGAACAAGCTACCAACATATTGCCAGCAGCAGCAGCCCAAGAATTACTCCATCAAGCCATGCTTATTCACGATGATATCATCGACCGCGATACCATCCGGTATAACGTTAAAAATATTACCGGTCAGTTCGAAGATGTCTACAAGGGGTTTTTGAAAGAGACAACCGAACGACGACACTTCGCTGAAAGTGTCGCCATCCTTGCCGGTGACCTGTTGATTTCCGAAGCACACCTACAAGTAAGCAAGGTAGATGCTGATATACAGTGGATATTGAGTGATGCAATGTTTCATGTCATTGGTGGCGAACTCCTTGATACCGAAGCATCGTTCCGGATACCCAATGATATTGACCCCCTCATGATTGCTACTCAAAAAACCGCCAGTTACTCATTTGTAGGACCACTCGTAATGGGGGCTACTCTCGCTAAAGCTTCAGATGAACAGATCTCTTTACTCCGTGATATCGGCAATACTGTGGGCATTGCCTTTCAACAACGTGATGACATCATAGGCGTATTTGGTGATGAAATGGCTACCGGAAAGAGTAGCGACGGTGACATCCGCGAAGGCAAACAGACTTTACTGATTAACGAATTCTACAAAAGGGCAAACAACGACCAAAAAGCGCAGTTCGATAACGTCTTTGGTCACCAAACGTCAACCAAAGCACAGATTGAACGTTCAAAAATGCTACTTATCGAGACAGGAACAAAGGCTGTTATTGAATCATCAATTTCTCGCTATCAATCGATAGTTATTAAACAAATTCTCCGGCTAGACATTAATAATGAATACCGAGATATGTTTGTTGATTTGGTTAACAAAAGCCTTGAACGAGACAGTTAATAGACATCAGGTACTCGGTAGGTGTACGAGCGGCCATCTTTTATACGCATATTAACCTCGATTGAGTTTATGCTTGCATGGCCTTATCATTCCCTAGATAATCAACCCTTGATTGGATTGCAATAAAGGTAAGGGTCGTTTGTACTAGACAAACAATGTAGCTTGTGCTATAATGATTCTATTGCATCCGAATGGATACCGTCTCTATAGTCAATTCGCAGCCTGCGTGACACGATAGATATCAAAAGGTTCTCGCTGTTCGTCTGCAGCGAATCTATTTTAATGACCCTCTTGGAGGGTAAGGAACCTTATGGCATTTCGAAATACTCGACCATCATCTCAACCACGATCAGCCCGTCCTGGCCACCGCCAGTTCGGCCCATCACGTAGTAGCAACCGTTCAAAAATGGGACGTGGTACCTATATCAACCCAATCAAATTCATCAACAAAGCTGTTCAGGCAGCTGATGAAGTTATCTACGAACCAAAGCACACTTTTTTAGACTTTGCTTTTGGTCCTGACCTGCAACGCAACATTGATGCAAAGGGATACACCCAACCTAGCGCCATCCAAGACCAATCAATTCCATACATTTTGGATGGAAAAGATGTCATCGGCCTAGCGAACACCGGTACCGGTAAAACAGCTGCCTTTGTTCTGCCTATTATTGAAAAATTGACGAACTCACCAGGTATCCCGACCGTGCTTATCATGGCACCTACCCGTGAATTGGCAGTTCAGATTAACGAAGAATTTCGCGCCTTTTCAAATGGTATGCGCCTTTTCTCGACACTCGTGGTTGGGGGAATGAACATTGACCGCCAAATCCGCGACCTTCGTCGTCGTCCACATGTCGTCATTGGAACTCCAGGACGCCTCAAAGACCTGATGAAGCGCCGCGAATTAAAGCTCGACCAAATTCGTTGCCTCGTCTTGGACGAAGCCGACCGTATGCTGGACATGGGATTCATTAACGACATCCGTGCCATCGTCAAGGAAGCGCCAAAAGAACGCCAAACATTATTCTTTAGCGCAACGATTACGCCAACGATCCAATCACTGATTGGTGAATTCTTGAACGATCCAATTGAAATCTCGGTTCGTACTGCTGATACCAGCGAACACGTTGAACAAGACATCGTCGAAAGCGACAGCAAAGAACACAAACTTGACCTTCTTCTCGACATGCTTTCAAAAGAAGACTTTGATAAAGTCCTTGTCTTTGGTGAAACTAAATTCGGTGTCCAACGTTTGTCTGATCACCTCGAACAAAGTGGTATTCCGTCAATTGCGATTCACGGTAACAAATCTCAATCACAACGCCAACGTGCCCTTAAATCGTTTAAGGAAAACAAGGTCCGTGTCATGGTGGCAACCGATGTTGCTGCCCGTGGCCTCGACATTCCAAACGTTAGTCACGTGATCAACTTTGACCAACCTGCAACCTACGAAGATTACGTTCACCGTATCGGTCGAACTGGTCGTGGTGGTGCCAGCGGCAAAGCCTTTACCTTCGTTCCACGCGTTCGTCGATAATCGACAACACATTTATGCTTGTTGAACCCTCTGTTTCATGACAGAATTATAGCGTCGGACCTTCCGACACTCTGATGAATAGGGGACTAACCCATGACGGACGCACTAATCGAGCTGCCCGAGACTGACACCCCGACGGGGTATCACATCGAGACGCTCAAGTACGGCGAGAACCCGTACATGAACCCGGCCGGGCTGTATGCGGCCGCTGGCAACACCGACCCGCTGGCACTCACCCAGTTCCAACTGGTGACGGGTGATGCCCGTAGCCTGGTGGGCGTCACCGATGCCAACCGCTTGCTACAGGTCGTCACGCACATCGCCGCCGGCATGGAGACCAACTTCAGCTACGAACCGCTGATTGCGGTCGGCGTCAAGCACGGCAACCCGTGCGGCGTCGCCATTGGCAAGGACGCAGCCGACGTGATCACGCGGATGATCGCCGGCGACAAGCGAGCGATCTTTGGCGGCATCATCATGACCAACTTCGCGATCACCCCCAAGGTGGCCGAAGCCCTGATGGCGCGCGAAGACGGCGACCCGAAGCGACTGCTCGACGGCATCTATGCCCCGAGCATCGACAACGATGCGATCGATGTGTTGGCTCGCAAGAACGGCAAGTGCCGCATCATGGCGCACCCGGCTCTCGAACAGCTCGGCGTCGATAGTCTGGACACCGCTCCGCGCCGCATTCCGGTGCGTGGTGGCTGGCTGATGCAGCCGAACTACACGTTCGTGCTGAAGCTGTCCCGATCGAAGCGCTACGGCAAGGCGCTGACCTACGGACAACGCCGCGACCTGGTTCTGGCCTGGGCGATCGGTTGCGTCAGTAACAGCAACACGATCACTATCGTCAAGGACAGTCAACTGCTTGGCAACGGCGTCGGTCAGCAAGATCGCGTCGGCGCGGCCGAGCTGGCGGTAAAGCGAGCGTTGGACGCGGGACACGACCTGTCGGACGCAGTGGCATGGAGCGACAGCTTCTTCCCGCAGCCAGATGGGGTCGAAGTACTCGCAAAAGCTGGGATCAAGGTCATCTTCGCATCCAGCGGTTCGGTCAATGACACCGCGACGATCGATATGTGCCTGCGCTACGGCGTCACGCTACTAATGCAGCCCGATGCCGATGTGCGCGGCTTTGCCTGGCACTAAACATCACCAGCACGGAAGGTACCGCCTCTCTTTACCGAGAGTTCCGAGGGACGAGCCTGCGCGTACGCAGCACGACTCGTCCCTCGGCAGTACCCAATTGCATACCTCTACCGTACGGTGGATTTTTTTATTTTCAGATGAGTGAATCCGCTTATGCTTGAAATATATTACTGACTGCGAGACACTAAACATAACAACCAAGGAGGGGACCGTATGTCTGCAATATCACCAGAAACATTTGCCGAAAACCGTGCGCGATTAGTTGAGAATCCGTACGCCGGACGTGGCATTATCCAGGGTCTGAGCGCATCAGCTATGAAGGCAATTCAAGTGTATTGGTTAATGGGACGAAGTGATTCATCACGGGCACGTGTTCTGGCGGTACGACCCGACGAAGCACTCGGTGCAGATACAGAGAAGGTACAAACCGAACCACACGGTCTGCCTGAAGGGACCGATACTAGCTTGATTATCTATAACGCAATGCGTTCACACGGCAGACGCCACGTTGTCACAAATGGCGATCAAACCGATACGATCATCGAAACTCTGCAACGAGGCGGTAGCTTTAAACAAGCACTCGCTACCCGTATATATGAACCTGACGCACCGAACTATACTCCAAGAATTAGTGGTATGGTCGATCTGTCGTCAACCAGTGCGCCAGTCGGTACACTCTCTGTCATTAAGAAAGCTGGTGAAACACCATTTGCCGACTATAGGTCATTCGCTGAAGTACTTACCCCAGACCGAGCGGGTATTGGCCAAACAATCCACACCTATATGGGCGATGGCAGTCCTCTGCCGTCGTTTAGCACGCCGCCTTATGAGTTACCACTTGGTGACGACATCCGTGACATCGCACAGGAATACTGGGAAGCGTTGAACGAAGCAAACCGTGTTGCGTTAGTCACGAAGTCAATCGACCTACGAACAGGTGATTACGATTACTTCATCATCAACGCAGCCGACGAGAAAAAAGCCGCCTAAAAAATTTAAGATTTGGCGCCGATAGTTAAGACTTCGGCGTCAATTTTATTTCTGAAATAGCCATCGTGACTGACGTAAATAATAGCACCCGAATAGCGGCCAAGGGCAGTTTCAAGTTCTTCGATACTTGGCAGGTCAAGGTGATTGGTTGGTTCATCCAGAATTAATAGTTGAGGGTCGTTCGCCAGCATCGCGATCAGTTGGAACCGAGCCTTTTGCCCACCACTTAGTCGTTTAATCGGAATCTTGCCGTCGCCTTCACTAAACAGATAGTCGTTCATCAGCGCACGGATTTTCGTCGTTGAAATAGTCAGCCCACGATCCAGATACATCTTTTCGATCGCGTCTTCAAGGGGTAATTCAAAGTAGGTAGGTGATACTTCCTGCTCGTAGATACCGAAACGGACCTGTTTATCCAATGTCAGTTCACCCTTATATTGGGTGACTTCGGTATTACCAAGGATTGCTTTGATCAGGGTAGTTTTACCGGCACCGTTACGACCACGGAATTCAATTGCTTCGCCTTCACGGAGGTCAATATTAACGCCCTCAAATAACGGACCGTCATACCCAAGGCTAAGGTCGCGCGCCGATACCAGAATGTGTTTACTGCGCGATTCGTCACTTTTTAAATTAATACGAACATTCTTTGCCTTGAATTTTTCATACTGGGCGGCAGTTTTATAGTTAAGGTCAGATACCGACTCTTTGTCGATCCAGAAGGTTGGTTTTTGGCGGGTCTGCAGCTCGGCGAGCTCTTTACGTGATTCCTCTTCAAGTCGTTTAAATCGCTGAATGGTACCACCATGGCGAGATTTTTCCTTAAACCGTTGGTATTCAATCACTTTAGATTTTAGATTCACGATACGTTTCTCGATCATTTCGAATTCGTTCATTTGGCTGCCAGTACTGACAGCATTTTGTTTCAAATACGCATCGTAGTTGCCCTTAAAGCTAGCCGAGCCACCATCTTTTAATTCGATAATACGATCAACCTCACGTAGCACATCACGGTCGTGAGTAATCACCAGCACGCCTTCGCGGGCTTGTTTTAGCCAATCGACAAATTGGTTTTTAGCGATATAGTCCATGTGGTTGGTTGGTTCGTCGATCAGTGCAAGGTTGGCATCCGAGTGCATGATTTTCACCACTTCGACTAAACGTTTTTGACCACCTGATAAGGTACTGAACTCGCGGTGGGCAATGCCGTGCAGTTGGAAGTTATCTAACTCACGTTCGATCTGCTCTTCGATTTGATAAAAGCCTTTGTCATCGAACCGCATCAGGGCTTCACTGTATTCGTCAATCTTTTTCAGATTATCGCCCATAGTTTCAGGGTAGGTTTCGATGATATGACTTAGCGCTGAATATTCAGGCAAGCCCTGCAAAACATATTGCAATACCGTCTTGTCGCCAACATCGTGATATTCCTGTTGAGTTGCGACAATCACTGCGCCAGGCTTGTAGACAATATCGCCGGTGAAGTCTTTGTCTTGGCCAGCTAACACACCAAATAAGGTCGATTTGCCGACGCCGTTTCGTCCGATAATGCCGATTTTTTCGCCATCATCAATAGTAAATCTGACATTAGTCATCAGAGATTTCGGTCCGAATGATTTTTCGGAAATAGTAATATCGGCAATCATAGCTGTACTATCATAACACCTTAGACAAGGGGTAGGAACGGACTACAGACTTCCGTAACCAATAAAGCCGGGTTTCTCGGTCTTTTCGTGAGTAATGATGCGAATACCCCCGGGCTCGTTTCCACCAATCGTCGTGACGATACCATTATCGACCTTGATAATAATATTGACGTGCTGGCCAAAGGGGCTCGGGTTGTCGTATAGCATCATGTCACCAACTTTTGGCTCGTATCCTGAATCTGCCGCCCTGAATGTTCCAATTGATTCGTAATATTCTCGCAGGGTAAAGGTGCCTGGAATACGCCATGACCCTGAATGTGGGTTTTTGTACGGTGCGTGTATTTCGTTCATTACCCAACTGACAAAATCGGCACACCAGGCTTCTTTCACACCTTCGGAATACTTCGTGCCTTCAGGTTTATCTTTAAATTCTTGTTTGGTAATACGAATAATGTCTTGTTGTTGAGGTGAGAGCTTGGTTTGATCGATGTCAGGGAAATCTTCGGTCGTTTTTGGGACGATGTAGGTACTGACGATATTCGGAAGTGGATTGAATCGACTCATCGCAAGTAATACGAGGCCAGCAGCCACTAGTACCGCGATCAGGACGATACGGAACTTCGGCCGTGGCATTTTGGGGGTATGTTTTTGTTTTATATCCATAATCTTTATATTACTATCATAACAAAACTAACGCCTTGTTGCAGTATATATCGTTGCTGTAAGGTGTTATAATAGCCATAACGAATGAGAAAGCAAGACCTTCCTATTGTCACCGTGACGCTCGAAAAGATCGTCGGTGGCGGACAAGCACTCGCGACCATGGACGATGGCCGCAAATTATTTGTATGGGGCGGATTACCTGGTGAAACCGTCGAAGTGCAACTTACAAAAAAGAAATCTCGTATGGCCGAAGGCATCGTGACGACTGTCATCATACCAGCCAAGAACCGGGTCGAAGCCCTCGACCCAGATAGCTTTATTTCAACCAGTCCGTGGCAAATCATGGATATCGATAGCGAACAGGCCTACAAGGCACAACTTATTAATGATGCCTTTGCCCTGCACGATATTACTCTCGATGGTGACGTTGAATTATATACCGATGAAAAAATATATAACTACCGCAATAAAGTCGAGTTTTCTTGGTACTGGAATAAAGAAGATGATCAGCTTGACCTAGCGTTCTTTGGTCGTGGTTCACACGGTAAAATTCCTGTTCAAGGTACTCAACTAGCGACACGGCACATTAACGAAGCGGCTCTGGCTATGCGTGACCTTATGCGCGCTCATCATGCGACCGGGTTCTCGCTAAAAACATTGATGATCCGATCGAACCAAAAGAACAAGTTATCGATGCAACTCTACGTGAAGAACGAATCATTCAAACCACTTCGCGAAGTAGATATCGAAGCACTTGGTGTCAAAGGCTTCGAAATGATTTACTCAAATCCGAAAAGCCCGGCCAGTGTTATCACCAAGCGCCTACAAAAGTGGGGGACCACGATATTAACCGATACCGTCCTTGGCATTGATTTCAATTATCCAACCGAGAGTTTCTTTCAAATTAACTTGCCGGTATACGAACGTGCCCTGACCGATATGAAGGAATGGATTGATCCAAAGAAACCAACCGTCGACCTATATAGTGGTGTTGGCACGATCGGCCTGACGATTGGTAGCGACGACCTGACTATGGTCGAAATTAATCCTGCGGCCGTCGAAGAGATGCAGAACAATATTACCCAGCTAAAGCGTGCTCACGCCCAAGCAGTGTTGGCACCAAGTGAAAAAGCGCTCGACTTTATCACCAAACAAGCGACAATCATTGTCGACCCCCCTCGTGCAGGCCTCGATATTTCAGTGGTTGAACGTATCAAAGAGGTACAGCCTGAACGCATCATCTATTTATCATGTGACCCCACTACTCAAGCTCGAGACGTCGCACTTCTTTCTGGTACGTACGAAATCGTCGAACACCAAGGGTATAACTTCTTTCCCCGCACTCCACACATTGAGCACTTAGTCGTCCTCGATTTAAAGAAATAATTAGGTTCTGTTTATTTAAATAGGTGATTGAATCGGTCTTCGATTGTCACGACTTGGCTACCCGCGCTACACGAGGCAGGGTCTTTATTTACATCTACTTCATGTGCTGAATGGTCGATACTTTCGTACTGTTTGTCTAGCGTCGCTTTATCGGCATCGCCGTAACTAATCAGCAGGGTGTCTTCGTCGCCAATAATTTCACCTGCGATACTATCAACAACTTCACCGTTCAAAACAAACGCCAGCTTGTGGGTGTCATCTGGCAATAATATACTCTCGCGGGTTTTTAGATAATCATCACCCAGCCCCCACTTAATATTCTCAAAGAAATTTGCCCACGTGACTAATTCGTCGTGGACATGAACAACATCACTTATCTCGCTGTGCATGTGCGCACGCTCGACTGGGTCGGCGACTGGATTCAATGAACAGCCGTTAGCGGCAGTTTCTTCGTAATATTTTCGGCCTTCGAATAATTCGCGCTCGTCGTTAATATAGACAGCGAAGTTGGCGTGATAGTGCGTACCCTCTGGCGCATAGGTAAAGAAACGAATTACAAGGATCGTCAACGCCCCTAATAATAATCCGACGATTAGTAGAAATATTCTTGATTTCAAAAAACGTTGTTGATGGGGCACAGACTCTCCTTACTTAATGCCTCTATTATACTTGGGTGAACGAAACTTAGGCAAACAAAGAGGTATAATAACATCATGATGACCAGCACACTACCAACACCGTCTACAGCTATTCGCGGCGTTAATCTAGGCGGTTGGTTAGTACTGGAAAAATGGATGACGCCGACACTTTTCGATGGCACGAATGCCAACGACGAATATTCGCTCATGCAGACGCCTGGCGCAAAACAAAAGATCACCCATCATCGCGACACGTTCATCACTGAATCTGATTTCGCCTGGATACGTGATCATGGCATCCAGGCCGTTCGTATTCCTATTGGCTACTGGATATTTGATGGCGATGGACCGTACATTCCCGCAATCACGTATTTAGACTGGGTATTCAACATGGCTCAACAATATTCACTGAACGTTATTATCGATATGCATGGGTTGAAAGGATCGCAGAATGGCTGGGACCATAGCGGCCACTCAGGGGTAAGCGATTGGTTTAAATATACATCGTACCGCAATGAAAGTATTAAAACAGCTGAACGTTTAGTCGAACGTTACCGTGATCGAGACAATTTCTGGGGACTGCAGATTATCAACGAGCCAAAACTCGGTCCGGTGAAAATATTTAAGTTATTAGCTTTTTATAAACAAGCTTATAAAGACATCTACGCAAAGCTCCCCGAACAGACATATTTTATTGTAAGTGACGGATATATCCCTCGGATCGTCATGTTCCTATTACCACGATCATTCCGTCGTCTAGTACTTGATGTTCACATCTATCACATGACGACACCGTTTGCACAGTACCGTTCGCTGGATTGGTTCTATAAAAAGACACGGCGCCGAGCAAGACTGATTACATATTTATCAAAGAAACATCCCGTCATTATTGGTGAATGGAGCGGGGTACTGCGTAGCGAGATAACAAAGAACATGAATAAAGCTGACGAAACCAAAGCCACCAAGTACTACACACAGCTTCAAATTGAATCATTTGCGCCCGCCCTTGGCTGGTTTTATTGGAATTACAAAACTGAACAACCTGGCACGTGGAATCTGCGTTCGATAGTAGATACCAAAGACGTGGTATGGCCTTTTTTTGAGCACTAATCATAGTGATCTCCTTGTTAATATCGACCGGCCAGTTTCATAAAAACATACGCACCATTAGCCATGATCCTAATACGATAAAGCCGACTAACATCAATATCCCTACTATATTCAGACCCGTCTGTAGAAATAGAGGTTGTCTCTGAATCCAGCGATTACATTTTTGACGGAGCATTTTTACTCTTTTCATTAGTCGCTTTGCAAAACTAAACTCGGTACTGAGTAAAGCGATACCTGCAAAGACAATTAGCCATCCTTCTGGTGCGGGGGTTGGGATTAAAATAAGACCAAAGATAATAATGACCCCTCCTCCTAGACCGACAAAAAACTTTCGAGCAACACTCATACCTATAATCATATCAAAGTTTTCAATGCGTTCTCGTGTACACCATCTTTTAGAAGGGATCACTTGTCTTTAGAGGTGTCGGGCTGTACTATTTCCGGCATTCTCAACATCATGCAGCCGTTCACGGTGATCCAACTAACGTAGGTCGAAGTATTCATGGTAGATATGTCGACGGCTGATGCCAGCTTTTGCGAACTGACGCTGAAAAGTATTGATCATGCTCTCTGGGCCACACATAAAAACAGACAGTTTATGCACGTCGCTACCAACACTCGTCAGTATCTGCTCGGTCGTAAGGTGGCCATCGACGCTGGAATCGATAATATGTACATGTAATGAGGGATATTGACGGGCAATCGCTTTGATTTCATCACCGAATGGAGCCGGTCCAATGACGGTATAAAAGAAATCGACGCGTTTTGGGAGCGTAATAGTATCGATCGCACGAAGCCAGCTCAAAAAAGGAGCGATACCAACACCACCAGCAACCCATATTTGAGCCTCGGACCCGCGCCGATGATCGAACCGCCCATGTGCACCACCAATAATAGCAGGCATACCGGGTTTTATTATCTGATTGATATGCGAGGTAAAGTCACCAAGCGCCTTAACGGTCACCCGTATATTACGTTCGTCTGGAGCACTCGAGATTGTAAAGGGATGCCGATGCCAACCATCTTTTCCTTCAAGATAGAGCAATGCGAACTGGCCCGGTACAAAAACTAATTGTCGACCAAGCGGACGTAAGGTAATCTCATTCAGCCCGTCGGTAACAGGCTGAATTGATTCAACCTGATAATCGTAATTTGGCATAACATACCGCGATAGTAACTCGCGGTATGCATAGAATCCAAGGCCAATGCCACCGATAACAACATAGCTCCACCGCAGGATCGGCGAGCTAAAAGCGGTTCCATCGAGCAGACCATGAAGGAACCCCATCGCTAGGAATATACCCGTCGTACGGTGAAAAGACCTCCATAATTCATACCCGCCAAAACGCTTTTTTATAGCATCTACTACCTGCGCCTTGCTTATTCTTGCGATGAATGCGTGGAAGAATGAGGGTGTCAGCATTCTCCAACGTGGCAATATTGCCCAGGCCACCAATACGACTAGTCCTACGGTTCCAAGGGTAGCGAGTGCGTTTCCTAGCTCTGTCACATTGGGGTTAGATGCTAACTCAGCGTGTGGCAGTAACAGGATAATACCGAGAATCATAACATTACGATGCCAAATAGCTGCTCGGTCGATACCACCGAACCATGGCTCGACCCATGAAAGCGTGCTAATCAAGACTAGACCAATTGACATCAACAGCACCGCAACTGCACCGAACATCTGTCCAATATAACTAAGAGTTGGTGTTGCACTTGGCAGCATGGCTATCCATAGAATTACTAGCGCAAGAACGAGTAACCCGATTGATAATGGCCCGAACAACCGAGGGGCGAGCCATAGCCGAGGATGCTTCACCTTTGCATTATTCATGTGAGGCATATGTAAGATTTATAATCCATTCGCAATCTATTATACGCTAGTTAATAAGGTGTCATGCGTACTATCGTGGCTGGGAGTGGGGTAAGCGTTGGGAACCCCTTTTGTCTGATTTTTTCATCGTTGGTCGAAGACTTAAGGCATTAGGTTTTATGTATAACCAACGTGAAGTCTTTATCGACGAAAGGTAAGACCTTCAATGAGTAGATATAAAGATGGCTTCAAAAATAATATCTATAATAGTGATAGTTTCTATCAAAAGCTCCTCATAGATTTCAAGAAGGCCAAGAAAAGAATAATTGTCGAAAGCCCGTTTATTACAGCTCGTCGATCTGAAATGCTTTACCCGGTTATCGCAGAAGCAAAGAAAAAGGGAGCTACAATCGCTATCAATACAAAACCACTTAATGAGCATAACCCTGTGCTTCTACCTCAAGTCAAAGATTTCATAGCGAAACTCCAGTCGATAGAAGTCATGGTTATCATGACAGTAGGTCATTATCGTAAGTTAGCAATATTTGATGACAACATTTTATCGGAATATTAACTCGACTGAGATGTATTGTGATAAACGCTGAAGCGACAAGCGCATTCAGTTGCGCATTAGTTACTCGAAGCATAAACTAAAAACGTGCCACACATACATACTAAACCCTACCAACACGACAGCACATCAACTGCATATATCGTGAGACTTGACGGTCCAGAACCTAGAGCTTTATTGCATATGCATAAGGTCATGCATATGCTGGTTGCAGTTGGGGGACACGTAGAATTAGATGAGAACAACTGGCAAGCAGTCGTACATGAAATCAAGGAAGAATCTGGATACGTACTAGACGAGCTAAAGGTACTCCAGCCTGCCGAACGAATAAAGACGCTCACATCCGTGCAGCTTCAACCATATCCATTAGTAATAAAGACCCAAGACACCACAGGGCTTGAAAATCATTTGCATGATGATATTGCCTATGTGTTCACAACTCTCAAAGATCCAAGTATTGCCATTGACTCAAGCGAATCAGATGACATCCGATGGCTTACCGAACAAGAGATACAAAACCTTAGCGATGAGAGTATTTATGCTGACACTCGTGAAATTTATATGTACCTCTTTCGTGTCGTCCTTAAGTCTTGGGAACAGATCGACACGAGCATTTTTTCTTAAGATAAGACAGCTTATTTATAACTATTGAATACTATTGCATTTTATGCATATTTATTGTAGTATAATATACGAATTAACTGATAGGTGAGACATATGGCGAATAGATACGAATCAGAAAGCTTTCATCAAGACGACGAGTCACTCGATTCAGTTGGACTTCGAACACGTGATATAAAAAGTCAACAAGGACGTGGTGGCTACTCACGAAAACCAAGCGACAAAATGTCAAAAGGCTTTAACGAGACCGCATTGTCAGTCTTTACGCGTCGCACCGCTCAGATTCTTAATATAACAAAGGACGAAGTGGCAAACGTGATGGTCACACCGAGTCAAAAAGCAGTTCGAGTCAACGCACTCCGCTTCGAAAACGAAACACCACAAGAGCAAAAAGCTGTTGTCGAATCAGGTCTTGAGCAATTTGATATCAAAGAACTCCCATGGTTTGACGGCGCGTATCTATTTAATGCAGCTGATACACCTAACGTACAAGCGCACGAATTGACCCAAGAAGGTAAGACATTCATCCAGAATCCATCAAGCTTCTTGCCTGTCATTGCTCTTGAACCAAACAGAGGACACGAGATCCTTGACATGTGTAGCGCACCTGGCGGTAAGGCTGCTTTAATCGCGGCAATGGCAAAAAGTGTTGAAGGTGCTGAAATCTTCGCGAACGAACCAAAAGCTCGTCGAGCACAACGTATGCGTGAAGTATTTGGTGTACTTGGCGCAGATAGCATTGTATCTCTAGATCAAGACGGACGTCACCTTCCTGCAATTCTTGGACTCGCACGTTTTGATCGCATTCTCGTAGACGCCGAATGCTCTACCGATTCAGGTATTAACTTCGAATCTTCAAATCCTTTGAAAGATTGGACAGTCGACCGAGTCCAGCGAATGAGCACACTTCAAAAGCAACTCATCACATCAGCCTATGACATGCTTCAACCAGGTGGCGTATTGGTATATTCAACTTGTACATTATCACCTGAAGAAAACGAAGAAGTTGTTGCATCACTCATTGGAAGACGAAAAGAAGCGATCGTACAACCACTTGAATTTGATTCAGAAGAAACTGTCCGTAAGATAAAGAAGTGGAATGGTACACAGTATCCAACAGAAGTTTCTAACGGTGTTGTGCGAATTTTCCCAACTGAATACATGGAAAGTTTCTGCCTTACTCGTATCCGCAAACCAACTGGCGACCAAACGATTGATGTATCATTCGCGAAACCTGTTATTCTAGAGGAAGTACTAACTAATCAATAAAGTTGATTTTCATGAGTAATATTGAAGATACTGTACGTGATTTAATTAAAGCAATTGACAACAATCCTGATCGCGAAGGACTCGTCGAAACGCCAAAACGTGTTGCAAAATTCATTAAAGAATTTTACGGAAAAGAACCATTTAATGTCACAACCTTCGAAAATGAAGGTTACGATGAAATGATTACACAAATAAATATCCCTTTTTACAGTATGTGCGAACATCACATCCTGCCATTCTTCGGAGTAGCGCACATTGCCTACATACCTGACAAAAAAATTGTTGGACTTTCGAAGCTCTCCCGTGTGCTTGATCATTTTGCACACAACCTTCAAAACCAAGAACGTATTACGACTCAAGTTGTGGAATACCTTTACGAAAAGTTAGATCCACAGGGCGTCGCCGTCGTTCTTGCCGCACGTCACATGTGCATGGAGATGCGCGGTATCCGAAAGATAGGTGCCGAAACAACAACTTCAGCGCTTAAGGGTGCCTTCAAGCACAATGAACCAACACGTGTTGAGTTCTTCCAAATGATTAACAAATAGTAGTTACTACTACCGCTTTAAATACGTTCCACCATCATACACAATCTCAGTACCAGTCATACTGAGATTTTTTTCGTTCATTAAAAATTGAATGTAGCGAATGAGACCTTGGACGGGTTCATCTACACGATGAAGTGTCCGGTCATAATACTCTTCAGCATGGTCGGTGTTTGAAGGCGCCATTGTTGGACCCAATTTGAACGTTACGACACGAGCTGTATTCGCAAGCTCTACTGCAAGCAAGGTCCCAAGTGCCGAAAGCACATGCTTAGACACGCTGTACGCTGAGAAGTTTTTCTTTGGAGTTTGTAGCCCAGCATCCGCAAAAAGAAATACGGTCGCCGAGGGTTCGTAGTGCAGTTGCTTGAGAATAGCGATCGGCGATAAAGCATTTATGCGCAGATCTTTTTCCGCATCTAAAAGATATTCGTCAATACTCGTTGCATCCTTTGAATACGTTGATGAAAACAGAAATACACTAAAAAAGGAGTGTGCATGTAGTAATACAGTGAGTTCCTCGACGCTACTGTGATCATTTAGATCAAGGGGTAGATAGTGAACAGTATCTTTCTTTATAAAATCTTTAGATTGATACGTACCGTAAATCTCATACACATCCTTGACGCTCTCAATAAACTTTTCAGCAATTTTTGATGTCACACCAATGATAAGTATTTTTTTCATTATTTGCCTTCTTTAAGATGCGCAACCGCGTCTTCAATTGAAGCAAAGAAGGGAACGGTGCCTTTCCATTTTTGAGTAATCCAATTAATATGCGACTTTAATCCTTCTAGGTCGTCGGTCGTTGCGCCGCCATCATAATCTTTCGACTGCCGTTTTGAAATATAACTAAGGTGCGTGTCCCATTCTGGAATAACGATCGCATCAGGCTGTAAAAAGAGATTTGATGAACCGAGTACCCAGAATCCTTGTTTTTTCGCTTGTTGAGTAATAACATCACTCCGGCCGTTTATTTCCATAATGTCCTCGAGACTTTCGTCCCATTCATCTTGGCTATAATCAGCACCGGTGACCACCCAAAGTACATCGCCATCAATCCAGGCCTTTTCGCTTTGTGCATTTACGTAATAAGATTTACCTGTTCCAGAAGGTGCAAGAATAAATAATCCTTCTGCGTGACGAGTGTACGTTTTTGCAAGGTCATCGTAAATAGCCGTACCGTCGGCAAATACGACTGGAACCGAACCGGCATCTATACTATGTGGCATTGATTTCATTCTTATATCTTATCACAGGCTATTTTAAACTAGCTATATTGGCAAAACTGTTATATAAGTATAGTCACTATGAAACGTTTTGAGGGATTCGTGTTCGACATAGACAATACTGCAGTGCCAGAAGAATCTTTAGTTGTGACTTCGAAACCACTCCTACAAGCCTTTCACGCACTGGACAGTCACATACCCGCCATTGCAGCAACGGGACGAACAGTTGAATTTGCGCTACCAATCACTTCACAACTTGCACTCCATCACGAAAGCGTGGTTGCGAATGGCGCACAGATTATTAATTCACGTTCTGGTGAAGTCCTCATAGAAAATAGTCTTAATCAGGATCAAGTAAAGCGCATCATTGCACTCTGCGAGCACTACGACAGTACGGCTCACTTAGCTATTGCAGGTGATCCAACTGATAGTTTTTTTACCGCACGCGAACAACAGGCCCGTTCGGCACCAGGTGTATTTTTTATGAATCTAACAGAAGAAATAGCACTTGCAGTCGAAAAAGAACTCTTAGAAAATGAGCAGGTGGGCGCATATGTGTCCCACTCAACGCTCAATGGTGAACACATGTACGATGTTAATATCGGAAATAAGGACGCAGAAAAGGGAACTGCGCTGCGAAAATTACTTGCAATCAAAGCAATCGATCCAATGAAAATGATAGGTGTTGGTGATAGTGTTAATGATATTAGCTTGTTTGAAGCTGTCGGTTATAGGATTGCAACCGCTGACGCAGACCCAACACTTCTCAGCATGGCGGATGAAATTATTCCACCCGAAAGCGAAGATGGACTCCTCTCTGTCGTGCGTCGCTTTATCTAATTGATTATTTTTTCGTAAAGCTCAATTATTTGATTCATTGTTTTTTCATAGTCGTACACACGTTGCGAATCCTGGTATGCGACTTCCGAAAATGATTCCACCATTGTACGTGATGAAAGAAGGGTGATAATAGCTTCTGCAATTTCATCAGTGCTCCCTGGCTTCACGATAATGCCATTTTGATTATCTCGAACCAGTTCTGAAACGCCACCGACGTCACTCACAACGACAACTCGTCCGCTCGTCATCAGCTCGATAATAGATGTTGGGATGCTTTCGAATAACGAAGGTTGAACAAAAATGCTGTGTCGCTCAGCAATCTCTTGTACTGTTCCTGGTTCATAGGTCCCTGCAAAAATAATTGAATCGTGCAAACCAAGGCAGTCACGAAGCAGTTCAAGAGATTCTTGATCCGGACCGTGGCCGTAGATATATAACTTTTGAAGAGGAAACTTGGCAACCACCTGTATCCAAGCACCAATTAAAAATACGAGTCCTTTTTCAGTAGATAAGCGACTAATACATCCCACAGAACCTAATGTATCGGAAGTATGTGGCAAAATACTCATTGGAATATGTGGAATGATATGTGGAATTTCAACAATTTCCCCTTGGTACTGATGGTATTCTTTAATGCCTTTGGTAATAGCGTGACACGTTGCAATATATGCACGAACACGGTTAATATATTCGATCGAATTCGCTTCGAACCAATGTGCGGCATTTTTATTCGGGACGGTCCACTCGGTCGCAATCATCGGAATAGTATGATCTGCATGTTCGTTTTCTAACCATTGAATCGCCATTTTACGAAAGGGATGCACCTGGATAATATCCGGTTTCCATTCGTTGATCTCATCAACGATATCCGCAATAAATACTTTTTCAATAGCATTGGTTGTTAAATCTTCATGAAATGTTTCGGGCGTTTTAAAGAAAAAACCTTCATCAGTAAGTTGTGTCCGCCAAGATACCAACCTTGGCCTTTCGCCTACGTAGATTCGGACTTCAATGCCACGGTCACGAAGCCCGCGCGCTAAAGCCGCGTTATAATTCTCGGTTCCACCAAACGAACTAAAAAAATCGCAGAGAAGCACAACTTTTTTTACAGATGAGTGCTGGATATTAGTCATAATGTCTAAAGGGTAACTATCTCTTTACATTTTAAAGATATATGACTACAATTAAAACATTATAAAGTAAATGTATCAATAGCAGAAAGTCGTCTGTATTATGAGTAACTTTGTAAACCCTGGGTCTGGTAAAAATTTAGTCATCCAAACAAATCTTGCTTGGTGGGACGAGCGTGCACCTTTGCATGCAACATCAAAATTTTATAGCCTCGATAAAGTTATAGAAGGTGAACAACGATTAAGTGATTATGAAATTGCTGAAGTTGGTCCAGTTAAAGGTAAAAAGTTACTTCATCTACAGTGTCACTTGGGTACAGAATCAATAAACTGGGCACGACTTGGCGCTCACGTAAGTGGTTTGGATTTTTCATCCGCTGTCATTGAACAGGCAAAACAACTCGCAAAAAAATCCGGTGTTTCGATTGATTACAGGCAAGGCGATGTTTATGAAGTAGGGAATGTTTTTGCCGGGGAAAAATTTGATATTGCATACGTCAACATTGGATCGCTCCACTGGCTACCTGACATCGACGCGTGGGCCAAAGCAGTAAGTGAAATATTAAACGAGAAGGGTATTTTGTACGTAAATGAAATTCACCCTTTCTCATCTATTCTCGGTGATAGGGAAGATAATGGAATGACCGTTGCCTTTGACTACTTTAACAGAGAGCCTGTCACGTGGAACGATACAGGTAGCTACGCAGACACACCCGAGACAAAACACGACGAGCATATTATTTACGATCGTCCATTGTCCGACATCCTTAATGCCGTGATAAAGGCTGGCCTTACCATTACCGACTTCCAAGAACGTCAAGGCCAAGAGTACCAACAATTTGAATTTCAAACTCAAAAAGATGATGGCAAATGGTATAACCCAAAAGGCACGGGCGTCTTCCCATCAACCTTTAGTCTTAAAGCAAAAGAGGCTAAAAAGGAATAAAACGATGCAGGCCACCACACCACACTACAAAACAAAAAATGTGCGAGTGTGTGTTGTTGGCGCCGGTTCAATAGGATCACTACACGTCGAACTTCATGCAAATAATATCAGTATTAACGATCTTGCTGTTATTGAAACTGACCCATCGTTGCAGGATACATTCCGCACTCAGGGTTACACAGTATACGATTCACTCGAGGCATCTTTTGTGGAGCAGTACGACGTATATGATATCTGCCTTCCAACGTTCCTACATAAACATGCGATTGAATTGATACTAGAAAAAACAGATGCAAAAATAATGAGCGAAAAGCCACTCGTACTTAACAGCGATGAATTTCTAAACTTAATTGATTCACATAAAGACATGAGTGAACGACTCGTCTGTGCCTATGTAGAACGATTCAATGACCCCTTTATTCAAGCGGAAGCGTGGTCACGTGCACACAGCGGTCCTTACACAATGCACTTCACTAGACGAACCAAAAAACCTATCCGACAAGATTGGTTCAGCAACCCCGAAAAAGGAGGCGATGTCATCCTTGACTTGGCAATTCATGATATTGATGCATCACTATGGTTCTGCAAAAGTACATTTAAAAAAGTTATCAGCTACACCCGCATTGGTGACAGCGAAATACTTAAGATCGAATTTAATGATGGAAGTGTAGCAACATATGAAATGGGTTGGGATATTTCATCTGATAGCGAAGAGGGAATCATTAATAACTTTACAGTGGATACATCAAACGCTGCGTACCATTACGATTCTAAAACCGAATCTATTGCTATGGGTAGCAAAACACAAAATGTAATGCCGAGGTTTCCTATGGCGTATCAAAAAGAAATGAATGCCGCAGAGATACTACCTGCTCATATCGATTCCTCATTTGCATCTATCCAAGATATTGAGCAAGCTTACCAAATTATAAACGCGCTTCAACATAAGAGAAATAATGAATAGCTCACAACTAGCCATCCACGGAGGGACACCGATTACTTCAATGCCTCTTTTGCGATTCAATATCGGGGAGGCTGAGTCTTCGGCCGTAAAAAAGATGATCGACGAAACAGGGATTCTTTCTGCGTTTCGTGGTGGCGATAAAGTTCGAGAATTTGAAACTGCTTTTGCAAAATACGTTGGTGCAAAATATGCAATCGCAACTAGCTCAGGAACAACCGCACTTCACGCAAGTGTTGCAGCGCTTGAATTGAGCCCTGAGGATGAAGTACTTGTACCAGCGATGACATTTGTTTCAACCGCATCAGTCGTACTTCAAGAAGGTGCAAGAGTAGTTTTTGTCGATGTTGACGAATATTTTTGCATGGATCCAAGAGATATTCTGGCAAAGATTACAGAACACACGAAAGCAATTATTCCGGTTCACCTATATGGTCAACCGGCAGACATGAACACAATTAACGCAATCGCAAAAAAACATAAGCTCATTGTCATTGAAGATGCGTGTCAATCACATGGTGCGCAGTATGACGGAGAAAAAACAGGTACGTTAGGCGATATTGGTTGCTTTAGTTTCTTTCAATCAAAAAATATGACGACAGGTGAAGGCGGCATGATTACTACGTCAAACGAGGAGCTATATCGAAAACTTCGATTACGACGTGAACACGGCTCTCCGAGCGACTCATCGACATGGTACAACTATCAAACACTAGGCTACAACTACAACATGACGGAAATGCAAGGCACGGTAGGAATCGTTCAATTGCAGAAACTTGATGAGATGAACCAAGGCAGAATTGATAATGCTTTGTTGTATGACGATACACTAAAAGGATTTGGATTAGAACTTCCAAAAGTAAGAGAAAGTATACGACACGTCCGACACAACTATCCAGTTTTACTCCCAAAAAACTTAACAGATAAACGCGACTTTTTCGTAGAAGCATTAAAGGCAGAGGGCATTCCCGTTGATGTCGCGTACCCAAAAGCATTGTATGATACCCAACTTTTTATAGATCAAGGTATTACAGGGAACTGTCCACGTACAGAAGACTACGTCTCTCGATTGTTCACGTTATTTACAGATACAAGTATCACTAAAACATCGATTGAAAACACAGGAAAAGCTATTCAAAAAATCATGGCGTATTTAAAGGATACAAAATAATATGACGGCAACGACGAACCAAAAAGTCATCTTTTCACCTCATTGTGATGATGCCTTTTTGGCATTGGGCGGGTACATACTTAACGACCCAACATCAATTCACGTCGTTGATATCTTTGCCACTTGCGCATGGACAACCTCACCTGAAAATTTTAGTGCCGAAGAGCTTACGCGCATCAATCAAGCCGAAGAAAAGAGAGTTGCGGTAAATGCGAAAGTGTCTCTAACACTCTACGAATATCCCGAAGCATTGTTACGTAATTACCGAAAATGGAATGCTAAACTAGTACATCCCGAAGACACCGCTATGGCCAACGAAATCGCACAAACGATGCGTCAACACATCTCAGATGCTACACACGTGTTCTTTCCGCTTGCCCCAGGTCACCACGTTGATCATGCAATTGTTCACGCTCAGCTACATAACTTATTTGATGAAATGACAGGTAACAATAGTAAGGTGTACGTATACGAAGACCTGCCATATTCATGGTATGGTGACGTAAATGAGCAAATAGAGAAGTTATCGCGAAGATTCAACCTCGAACCAGAGATTATCGATATTAGTGAAAGCTTTAATGAAAAACTAGCACTCCTCGGTCAGTATAAATCCCAGCTAGCGACATCGGATATACAGAAAGTTACAGAATACGCACAATCCATTTCACCCGTTACATACAGTGAGCGAATATGGCGAGTAACGAAGAGATAAATTTACGCAGGGACACACAAGAATCGGTTATCAATGATTTCCGAGATTATTACAGTGCAAAATCAGATACACGTGAGTTAGCGAGTGAATCACTCGTTTCACATCATGATCCAAGCATTCGCTTCACTAACTCTACAACAAGCGTCATGAAGCCACTGCTTCTAGAACCTTCAGCGCTAGATCAAGTAACGTATCTGGCACAACCGGCAATGGGGCAACAGGGTCTTTTTTATTGGCAAAGAGATCACGTATTTGGGCCGTACGCTTCATATTTCGCATCATTAGGCGCCTTATACCCCACAGAGCAACAAGAGCAATCGCTAGTTGATATGATTGCCATAGCGAAGCAGTGGTGTATCGAGGACGATCAGCTCGCACTCGCAGTGCACGAATCGGATGAGGATCTAGCAGAATTTGCCGACAATGCTTCAATTCCTATTCGTATTGGATCAGACGAGGACGATTTTCGTCATTCGTACGGCCTTGAAACCATTATTGGACGTAACCTAAACCTTGAAATGAGAGATCGTAGCCACACTCTACGAACGTTAGGTAATTTAACCCTCATTCAAACAATTGAAGGGCAGCCATTGAGTTATGAAGTGTCATTCGACTCTACAACGGCGACATCATTCGCTCACAAATTAGCTCATCCAGTGTTCGCTCACTACCAGCTAAGCGATGAAACAGGTAACGGTGAATCGCTTGCTACATCGGACACACTTTCGGTAACAGCAGCACTTCTGGTAGAGGGACTTACGCCAGTTTCAAAAGGGCGATCTGGTACACTTCGAAAATTTATGCTTGAATACATTCGTCTTGCAAAAAACCTCTATGGAGCAACAAATACAGAGATCACAAATACATTAAAACAAGCATCTCATGAAGAAATCGTCTTCCGCGAACGTGTTAGTCCTGCGCGTCGTTCGGACGCTTCATACGCAGTAGCTAAAGAAACTATTGATCAGTGGGCTGATCCACTCTCACAACGCATTGACGACGAAATAAAGAGAGATTAAGATTTTTTATTTAAACGTCTTCCGCCATAGATAACGGTGCCGTTATCATCCTCTGGAAATGACACAATTTCACCTAAATGACCAAAGCCACTTGCCTGTGTAATACGTAGCGTACGATCATCGATAGGAGTGAGGACTTCGAGGTTTCCGTCAGCGAACGGATCCTTCGACTGCGCCGAAACCGCAACAACCGTGTCTCCAACAGTTTGTATTCTTGTCTCCTGCCATATGCTCGAAAGTGTTGTGTTGAAATGTTGCCTGTCGGGTCGAGGTACGCCTCCATTTTTTAAAAAATAGCGAAACACACGGGCGATGTCCATCGATCTTAAAAATGGATCCGCATCTATATCATTTGCAAATGCTGATACGACTATGCTATTTTCGGCATCTACAATAGTGCCACTTTTTTGTCCAGGATATCCACCGCCATGGCCAATGACGCGTGTTCCATTATCCATACCTATATCAATGCCGAGTCCATACTCAACGTTTCCACTGCGAGGCATTTCACCATACGACGTGATCATATCGGAGATTGAATCTGAACTTAAAACAGGGGAAGCGTTCGACTCATCCAAGAATTGTTGATAGAAAACCAAGAGATCATTTATGGTTGAATACAACCCGGTTGCAGGCGCTAGTGCTCGAGTCTCAACATCCTCTAAGAGACGACGATTACGTGCGGGGTTGTCATACCCTCGAGAAACAGGAACACCAGATGGACGTCCTCCTACAGAAGTTTGACCTAAGTGAAGTGGCGCGAGAATATGACGCTGTACGTATGACTCATAGGACATACCGGTTGATCGTTCAACAATAATACCTAAAAGCCCATACCCAACGTTTGAATATTTTAAACGGCTACCAGGATCAGACAATAGGGTATTTTTCACCACGTCACTAAGCAATGTATTTTCGCTAGGAAATGGCGCTTTTAATTCCCAAAAATCTGCCTCTGCTCCATCACGGCTTAATCCTGCACTATGCGTAAGGAGTTGTTCGATCGTGACATCATTGAAGCGTGCATCTGTAGCATTACCTAATTCTGAAATATACTGTGCGACAGGAACTGATGGATCGAGTACACTTTTTTCGAGCAATTGCATGATTGCCGTTGCGGTAAATACTTTTGATTGTGAGGCAATCTGAAAGCGATGCTCGGTCGACATAACTTCATCATTTTCAACATCAGCCTTTCCATATGCCTTTTTGAAAATATCTTTACCCTCGTGTGTCGCACCGACGATCACACCTGGCGCATCATTAAAATGAGCCTTAGATAGCCAAGAATCGACAAAAGCAACACCTTCAATCAATGATTCGTTCATTTAATATGATTATAAAATATAATTACTGTATTTTCAATCAACGCAGTGCGTCCCAAAGGAAATCTCACTAACTTTTGGTACATGTGCAAAGGCTTCATGTCAGCACTAAACAATACTCAACTCGCATATAGAACTATTAGCCCGGCCATGCTTCGTGCAGCCGAAAAGAACTTTGGCGTTACGCCAGTAGATAACATCCCTGACCGTCGATCGTTACTACAGATCAGAGGTGAAGTATAATGAAAGTCTTAGTAATGGGCGGTATGCACGGAAACGAGCCACTTGGTATCGACATCGTACAGCGCCTTTTAAGTCAACCGATGAAAAATGTTACTGCTATTATTGCGAACGCAGACGCAAAACAGCAAAACAAGCGTTTTACAAATACCGACTTGAACCGTTCTTTCCCTGGGGACGAGAAGTCATATGAAGGGCAGAGGGCTAAAGAGTTACTTGAGCTCTGCAAAGATTTCGACCTAGTACTCGATTTTCACAATACGTATTGTCCGGAGAATGACTGTGCCTTTGTGGGAGAGAAAGCTGATAAAGTTTTACTCGATGCTGCGAGTTTTATAGGCTTAAAGCGAGTAATCGTTGCGGATTACGACTGTATTAATAAATATGCAACTAATTGTATATCGGTTGAGATTAGTTTGGATAGCTCGCGTAATAATGTTGATGAATGGCTAAAAACCATTGAGAAGCTCTCAAGTATTCAGACATTGCCTGAGGCTCAGGATATCATCAAATACCGCTTCGTCTATCGAATGACATTAGATGATAATGCAAGGCTCAATTTGGATGGGGTGGGGCTACGTGCTTTTAAGCCGATCGGCAATAAGATCGCTTTAAAAATTGGGGTGCCATCTCCCGCATATCCAATCTTTATAGCGGATAAGTACACGCCTTATAATTATGGCGGCCTACTTAATAAGCTGTAGCCTAGAAAGCACGCGGGATTCGAACCAAGTCAGCTCTGTTACGGGATTTTAATACAAAATAAAACAAGCACTATAAAGTGCTTGTTTTTGCTATCTAGAGACCTTTCCAACAGATTGAAGGATGTGGGTCTCATTTTGTTGTGTCGCATATGGCTGGGGTTAGTGGATGTGTTTCAGGAAGTAAGCGGTATGATTGCATACATCGCCTTACCGGGAAGTTGCTCCCTGAATCCAGACTTTGCGTGAGCTAAAACGCCATCTTGGGGCATGTTTACCCACGGATCCATCCACTTCCCTTTGTATTGAACTAAGTAATGCCCTACTTTGTACTCTTCAGACCGTTCAATGAGAATAATTGTTCCATCTAGATAGTCACTATCGGCATTGAGCTTTCTCACGTAGTTATTTCTGTAGCTCAGCCCGTAATCGTTAAGTGCCTTAGTCAAATCAGACGGCCGCCATCCATGCGTAACAGTCTGCCCTCTACCTAAGACTTCTACGGCTTGTTTATAGGTAAGGCCAGTTACGAATGCAAAACATGCGACACCACAGCCATAATCGAATTCTTGTGTAATACTTTTCTTCATGTACGCAGTGTAGAATTTATAATTATATAAACAAGAGCAAAACAAAAACGCCTTGATTTCAAAGCGCTTATGCTTGGCTGGGGATAGTGGATGTGTTTCAGGAAGAATCGAGCTTCTTATTTGATATGTTTCCAAAAGCAGGTATAGTCATTCCCTTTAGTAAAACCTAGGTCTAGATACCTTTTATGGAGAGTTTCGTCTTGAGATGTATATACGAGCACTTCTTTGTGTCCTTTTTTCTTTAAAGACTCGATCGCATGATTATTTAGGTCAGAAGTTACGTTTTTCCAGTTCTCGATGTCATCGTGCATAGGTAAAACACAAAAACGATACAACCAAGCAACTCGTCCGTCTTCTATGAGCGATACTGTGCCAATAATTTTTCCTCCTGAATTAACCGCCACGATAATTGAGTCTGAATCGGCTTCTACGCGCTTATTTAAGCGATCGAAAGAATCTCGCTCTTCGTCAAATACTCCACCATACAGTTCACTTCTTTTGTACAGCTCGATGAGTTGTTCGTAGTCGTTTGGTTCATAGGATCGGATGGTATAGGTCATGTCTTAATAATAGCAAACTAAAAGACTACTTAGTGGAGTCTTTTAAGCATAAGTGCTATGGCTGGGGATGAGGGATTCGAACCCCCGAATGCTGGTACCAGAAACCAGTGCCTTACCACTTGGCGAATCCCCAAAGCTTTTCCCATTTTAACACATTTTACAGGGACGAGGAGTCTATAGGTGGGGTAGGCGAAACTTTTGTGTCAGCGGACTCGTGACGACGATTCACAAGGACCAGGAAGGGGAGAGCAAGCAACTGTATAATTCCAGCAATCATATAAGAAGTTGCGTAGCTGTACACATCAGCCGCTTTACCTAGCAGTGGCTGACTAGCAATGCCACCACTTGAACCAAGGAGTGAATCAAACGAAAGAACGGTCGCTCGTTGCTTACTAGGAATAAGATCGTTCAAATACGCTTGGCGAACTGGTGTGGTGGCCGAACCAATCAGTCCCCAAATAACCACCATCAAAATAACGAGATAAAAGTTCGACATAAAGCCAAGGGCAACGAGCACTAATGCACTTACCCCGACACCAAACAATAGGACGGTCGTACGACGCTGAAACAGCCGGCGCGTAAACGGTACTAATAATCCACCGACCACTTGGGCCCCTGCTACGATCGCCGCCGCGAGGCCGGCAATCCAGTACGCTTTCTCGTCACCGTACAATTCGAGAAGATAAGGCTGTAGGGCATAGAAGACATATATACTCACGCCTGAAACAAATGGGGCGGCCAACATTACCCAGCGAACTGCCGGCTTTCCAAAACCGAATTTCACTGATGTGACAATAATTTGCTTGATCGCCGTTCGATACTTGACACCTTTTTCTGGCGAGAACCCAACATCCTTCATATATATGAATGCGATGATAAATGTCAGTACTAATAAGGCAGCCCTGACGATATAGGGTACGCCTAGGTTCGTAAACTGTGCAATCAAGCCTCCGCCAATCGAACCACTCAGCATTGCAATACCGCCAACAATTTGGGCTTTCCCAAATACTGTATCCAGTTGTCCCTTATATTTTGTCGCCTTTAATGCATCGACTAGCCATGCGTCGGTCGCCCCGGAGAAGAAGGTGAACCCAAGGCCGAGGAACAGCGATACAACAGCCCACCACAGAAAAGGCGCATGCACCCATGCCAGTACAAGGTACAGAAACGTTGTTACTGCCAGTGTTAAGGTCCCTAGTAAATACGACATACGTCGGCCCTTTGAGTCGGCGATAACTCCGGTAGGAATTTCAAACAGCACCATACCAACGGTAAAAAAGGCGTTAGCCGCAAACGCCTCGACAATACCTAATCCTGCGTCTAACAAGAAAAGTGTATTAACTCCCCAAATCAGCGAAGCTGCGAGAGTATTGAATAGTCCAAGTGTGAGGTAGGTACGAATAATTTGTTGAGGTCGTGTCATATAATTAGTATACTTCTCAAAAGAAGTTTAGCTATTTATTTGCAGTAACCATGAGTGTGTTAAAATGTGTCTATGAAGATCCGAACAAAAGGATTTACGCTCGTAGAGCTCATCGTCGTGATAGCAATCATAGGTATTTTGGCAGCAATAGTCCTTATCGGTCTTTCTCGTTATCAAGCAGATGGCCGCGATGCTCGGCGTGTTTCGAGTGTTACTGCCATTGCAGAAGCCTTGGAGAAATATTACGACCTTAACGGTGAGTACCCAGGTTGTAACGCATTACAACAAAGTGGTTCAACTGTCTCGGCTCAAACACTAAAGGGAATCAGTTCAACGACACTCGTGACGCCACAAGCCGGTAGCGGTACCACGAACTCACTCAGCTGTACAGTCGTGACAACGAATGGAACTGATATTATCGAGTATGAGGGTGACGGGAGTAGCACCTGTACTAGTGGTGGTTCATGCCTTGCCTATACTCTCCGTTACAAAGACGAGAGTAGTGGAACGATAAAAGAACTCCAGAGTCGTCGTACGACAGACATTGCTACTTCTGGTGTTTCAACGATAAGTTTGGGTAATGTGAGTTTCACTCGTATTGTTGTTCTATGGACTGCAGTAGATAATGCCTCGACCTATGAACTCGAGACAAACGGAGTTATTTCATCGGTCACTGGTGTTTCAACAATTCTTACTGGCCTTTCAAAAAATACTGGATATACCTTTAAGATTCGCCCAGTTGGTTCAAGTGGGCCTGGTAACTGGTCAAACACCGTCAGTACAACCACGCTCAACCTTGCGACCCCGGCTGTCAGCGCTACGGGAAATTCAGCGACTGCCTATACTGCATCATGGAGCCCGATTACGAATGCGACGGGTTACAACGTCCAGTGTTCTACCGATAATGTTAGTTGGGGCGCTGGATGTCAGGCGACCACGGCCAGTACTAGTTACCAATTTACGAATGGCACAATGGGTACACGTTACTACGTGCGAGCACAAGCAATAAACACAACTGCCCCTGATGCTCCACAGTCAGGCAACTGGTCATCATCAGCGAATACGTACACCCTTGTTACTGCACCAGCTAGCTATACTATTAGTTCCTCTAACCCAGCGTGGAATACCCTTCAGGCAACCAGTAACGCCATTTGTACCGGTGGTTCAGTCGCCCAATATGTCTGGTACGCTAACGGGTCTGTGTGGACAGGCGCGACAACTCAAACTGTGACGTATACCCTTAGCTGGAACCAGAGTGTTACACTATCAGTTAATACACGCTGTACATTAAACGGTCAGAATAGTAGCTACATAACATCCTCCAATACCGCCAGTAGGACACTTTCAGGTCCAACCGCTTGGGCTGGTAACTGCGCCTATCGTACCGCCTGCTGGGACGGTAGTTGTCCTGCGGGAACAAC
>JBAQNZ010000051.1:0-2142 GCA_049304275.1 Candidatus Microsaccharimonas sp.
GACACTCGAACCTCCTTTGCTACAAACAACTCTGGAATTTCCAGTGGGTATATTATAGCATGAAAGTATTAATTATGCAATTAATCCTTCAACTCAACTTGGATAGTTTCAACCAAGCTATCACCAATATTCTCGACAACATGCGAACTTTCCGTTGGCGAAGAGGTTACTTGTCCTTCGCTGAGGTCGACATCGACACTTGTTCCATCTGGCCGATTAAAACGGAGTGTTCCTGTCGATAACACATAGTTAATGTTGCGCGGATGCCAGTGCATCTCGGCTTTATCACCAGGCTTCACACTCACTTTTAATACCCGCATCTTGTCATCTTCAAAGATGACTGTATGAAGGTGTGGTGCAACATTTACTGCGTCGTCGGGATGGGTTTCTTGGATATCCATGTGCTATTCACCAACAAAACTAGATAACTCATTCCAAATTGCATCAGGAATTTCGATCTCGTTACTTTCGGTAGCTTGTTTAGCAATGCTATCACCAATTTCACCTGGTAGAATGACTTGCTGACCAGTAAGTGGCTTTGCTGATTTTATCTGGTTAATAAATTCTGTTGAACGATCCATGTACTCGTCTTTTCCTGCAAGGAGTCCTGGGTCAATCGCAAGAACAAACGTTCCCGAACCATCGCCTTCATTCACACCCGGAGTACCCGCCATCGAGAACGGACCACCAAGAAGTTGGACGAGTAATGAAAGACCGAAGCCTTTATGACCTGCAAACGTAGAAATTGAACCATCGAGAACTGCGGCAGGATCGGTTGTAGGGCTACCATCTTTATCAAAGCCGATACCTTCGGGTAATGGCTCGCCCTTAAGTTTCGCCTCGATAATACCAAAGTATGCCATCGCGGCCGTTGCGTTATCAAACACTACCTCACCGCCGTTATACGGAAATGCATAAGAAAACGGATTAGTACCAAGTTTTGGTTCTGCCGAACCGGTCGGCGCAACAAAAGCAAATGAACCATTGCCCACACAGACAAATCCTATGTAGCCTTTTTGCGCAATCTGCCTCGAGAAATACCCAATAGCCCCCGATGAAGTAAACGTGTGATTACTTCCAACAATACCGACACCGTGTTCCTCGGCAAGCTCAACGGCGAGATTAACCGCCTTTGCAGTTGCGACCATCGAGTGACCACCCGAGACTAATGCCCCTACCTTGTTTTTCTTTACGATGCGAAATGCTTCGACGTCTTCAGCCTTAGGTACTCCACCGGTAGCAATCTTCGTGATGCCTTGGTTATTACCTCGCAGTTGTGCATACAATAGAACGTCGGCTATTGTCTGCGCATCTTCATTCTCATACCCTAGCTTGCTGACACCGGCTACTACTTTAGATTTCAATTCATCAACGGTTATTTTCATAGTTCTCCTATCAGATCAGTATAACAACTCGACTGCGCTGAAACTAGTTCCCCACGACAAGATAATGCCATTGCCACCATGCCCATAATTATGAATGATTGTCTTTGTTCCCACTAATTCTTTCTCTACACGAGGTCCGATTGAACGAACTGGCCTGAACCCGACGATCGTTTTGGTGATAGTATCTTTATTCAGCAGTCCTTCTGGCAAAGAGAAAGGGGTATTGGGAGTTTCTACAATTCTTTTTACATTATTAAAGAGGTAATCTATTTCTTCTTGAGATACCCCGTCAGAAATATATGATTCGTTATAAGATGCACCCAAGTATAAATCATGGCCCCTTGGTGCGAGAATGAAATCTCCCGCCGAAACAATACTTTTTACCTCTGCAAGTGGTTTGAGTAACAAAGCGACTCCCTTTACTGGCTTTAGAAGGTCATCAGGAAATATATTTTTCGACCCGATTCCCATACAATTGAATATTATTTTCTCATCCAAGGCTTCGATGTCACTGGTGTTGCTTATTGTCCTTTGAACTAACATTCCCCTTTTTTGCTGGAAATCAGCAAGAAGTGCCGGAAGGTAGATCGATGTGTCAATAATCATCGTCTCGAACGAAAGTCTGTGGGTATACGGTACGGGCAACGTCGCATCGGACTGATGTTGTAAATTCGAAAGAACATCATAAAAGTAAGCTGGCGGGTTCTCGTCATTCTCGATTAACTCATAATTTACTATCTTTGATATGCCGTACGAG
>JBAQNZ010000052.1:0-5970 GCA_049304275.1 Candidatus Microsaccharimonas sp.
CCGGTAAGATGGGTATAATAAGCATATGAAGAAAACAATCGCTGTCTTTTTTGGCGGACAATCAACTGAGCATGATATCTCGATCATTACCGCACTATCATCAGTCATCAAACCGTTAGAGCTATCAAAGCAGTTCACCGTTGTGCCGGTATACATTACGAAAACGGGCAAATGGGTGAGTGATGAAAAATTAAAACAAGTTGAACTGTACCGCACCAAGAAAATTGATGAATTTATTACCAAGGCAAAATCAGTGATTGTGAGTTTTGACGGTGGGCTGACGCTGAACAAAAAGCGGATCGATGTGGCCTTTCCAGCCATGCACGGTTCGTACGGAGAAGACGGTTCACTGATGGGATTGCTACGAATGGCGAATATACCGTTTGTTGGTGCCGACATGGATGCCAGCGTGATAGCAATGGACAAAGTCCTCGCGAAACAAGTGGCAGCCGCGAATAACATTCCGGTATCAAAATTCGTCTTTTTTTCACGCAGCGACATTTTCAATGATCTGGAAACGGTGAGTAAATACACACTCAAAAGCGTCAAATTCCCACTATTCGTAAAGCCCGCACACCTTGGTTCGAGTATCGGTATTACACGGGTAACAAATAACAACGAATTAAAGAATGCTCTGGAAGTCGCTGCCTACTACGACGAAAAGATTATTGTCGAAGAAGCGGTTAATAACTTGATTGAAGTCACCGTCCCAATGATCGGTAATGAAATAATTGAAGTTGCCCTGGTGGAACGACCATTGACGCAGTCGGAAGATTTCTTTGACTTCGATACCAAATATATCAATGGCGGTAAAAAAGGGAGCGGAAAAAAGAGCGGCGCACAGGGCTATAGCGAACTACCAGCGAAACTTCCTGGTAACCTGTACGAGCAATCAGTTGAAGTGGCTAAAGCGGTTTACAAGGCGATTGGTGCAACGGGTATTTCCCGCGTCGACCTATTGATCGATGAAAAAGCATCGGTCGTATATTTTAACGAAGTCAACCCACTACCTGGTGACCTGTATCGCCACAACTGGCGGGTAGCTGGCGTTTCTTCGGTTGAGTTAGTGATGAAATTGGTTGATCTGGCAGAGAAGCGCTTCGCTGAAAAACAGAAACTGAACACCACCTTTGATTCAAGCTTTTTACAACAATTTTAAACTGCTATACTAGACATATAACAGGAGGGTTATATGGGATTTTTGTTCTGGACGTTAGCAATTTCTATAGGAATTTTTATTCTTAGTGGTTTAAAGGTAGTTAATCAATATCAGCGGGGTGTTGTACTGACTCTCGGTAAATTTACCGGTGTTCGCCAGCCTGGCCTGCGCGTTATCGTTCCAATCTTTCAAAAGATGACTCGTGTCGATGTGCGTTCGACGCCGATCGATGTTCCAAAGCAAGAAGTTATCACCAAAGATAACGTGACCGCTGCCGTTGATGCCATCGTGTATATCCGCGTCGTCGATCCAGTTAAAGCCGTTCTTGAAACCACCAACTATGTGTATGCAACTAGCCAATTTGCCCAGGCAGCCCTCCGTGACGTTACCGGTAACGTTGAGTTGGATGAATTACTCTCACAACGCGAAAGTGTGAGTACGCAAATTAAGGACATCGTCGACAAGCAAACCGAACAATGGGGTGTGGATATTGAAAACGTTCGTGTTCAGAATATTGAGCTACCACAAGATATGAAACGCGCCATGGCGAAACAAGCCGAAGCTGAACGAGAACGTCGTGCAAACATCATTAACGCCGACGGTGAAAAAGTATCAGCCCAAAACTTGGCCGACGCTGCCGAGATATTCTCGAAGGTCCCAGGTGCTTTGAACCTTCGTACTCTTGGAACACTCGAGCGTATCAGTACTGAACCTAGCCAAAAGACGATGTTCCTATTCCCAGTCGAACTGATTGACGCCCTACGTGGTATGTCAGGTGTTTTAACAGGAAATAACCACGATAAGAAGGGTTAACACCTTGTAAATGTGCTCACTCGCCTGTATTATATGGTGAGCACATACCACGGCTCTTTAGCTCAGCTGGTAGAGCAGCGGCCTGAAGAGCCGCGTGTCCCCAGTTCGAGTCTGGGAGGAGCCACCAAATAAATATCCTCATCATTTGATGGGGATATTTCTGTTAAAGGATTAATGTGAGGTCGAGAGGCGCTCAAGTTTCGTGATGCGTTTAGCGTGGCTGCGAATAGTAGAATCTCGCTTTGCATTGTCTTCGGCGATTGCATTTAAAATCTCGTCATGTTTAAGATCGTTCTCATCAAATCGAGCATCGATATTAGCAAATTTTTCGGTTAGGAACACATAAAGACTGTGTAATTGCATATCATTCATCTTGTATCCATTTAATCACGTGGCGCGAAAGTCGAATAGTACAAGATACACAACGTTAAGAATAAGTTAAGACAGGATGACAACACCTTGAAATAAGAGGCTCCATCCTCTATAATACTCACGAGTATGCGGGTGTAGCTCAGCTGTTAGAGCGCGTCCTTGCCAAGGACGAGGCCCAGGGTTAGAGTCCCTGTACCCGCACCAAAAGTTGTCATAAAAAAAGTCCCACAACAGGGGACTTTTAATTATCACTAAGCAATGAATAAAATCTTAGACTCAGTGAATCAAATCGTTGGAATGGGTATGCACGTCTCAATCAATAGATGTGCGTTTGACTAATTGTATTAGCATGCTTACACTGTAAACATAAGCAACTAATGATAAAAAGGTTATTCTATGCGTCAAAAAACAGTACAGGGTTTCTCGATGGTTGTCATAGTGGTTGTCGTTGTTGTTGTATTGGGACTCTTAACAACGCTTGCGTTGTTGTTTTTTAATCGGAGCACCGCAGATAATGCGAATCAGCAAAATAATAATAGGACCACCGAAATTGCTCCTGCTGAACAGGTTGATCCACTGAAGAAAATCGATTTCGATTTAGATGGCCAGGTTAATTCACTTGACGATGATGACGATGAGGACGGCATTCTCGATACTGACGATCTTGACAGTGATAATGACGGCACCAACGACGACGAGGATATAGACGACGATGACGATGGTGTTGACGATAATGATGATGACGAAGATGAGCAAAAGGCTGACATTGAAGCTACTGAAACCGACGAGGTTGATGAATAAACAACTACTGGGTGGACAGTAAGAGGAAAGTAGGGAGTGAGTGGATGAATAAGAATATAATTATAGCCTTGGCTATCGGTCTAGTTGTAGGGGTTGGCGGTACTGCGGGGGTAGTAGCGCTCACAAAAGACGGTGACACAGCGAACACAGACAGTACGACAGTGACCGACCACAGCACAATGTCTATGGCAGATATGAACGAGGAGTTGACGAGTAAAACTGGTGATGACTTCGATAAGGCATTTCTTGAAATGATGATTGCACATCACCAGGGTGCAATTGATATGGCTAATCTCGCATCGACACGTGCCGAACATGAAGAAATAAAGACGTTGAGTCAGGCAATTATAACGGCTCAGAACAAAGAAATATCGGATATGCAGCAGTGGCAAATGGGTTGGAGTTATGTGACTGATGACGACTCAATGCCAGGCATGAGCCACTAAAATGGAGCATTCGCACCACGAGCACCAACACTCAGAGCAGCACCAAGAACACGATAAACACGCTGGTCACTCGGTTGCGATGTTCAAAGATAAGTTTTGGGTATCACTCCTGCTCACTATACCCGTACTTGTATATTCCGAGATGATACAGCACTGGCTGAACTTCACGCCACCAGCTTTTCCTGGGTCTGAGTATGTGCCGTTCGTATTGAGTACTGCCATCTTCTTTTACGGCGGTCTAGTATTCATAAAGGGTGCGTGGGGCGAACTGAAAGCCAGGTTGCCCGGTATGATGACCCTCGTCAGTTTGGCAATCATCACAGCGTATGTTTACAGTGTTGCGACGCAGTTTTTTATTGAGGGTGATGGTTTCTTTTGGGAGCTAGCAACTCTAGTAACCATTATGTTGCTCGGTCATTGGCTAGAGATGGCGTCGGTTGCAAAAGCTGAAAATGCCTTAGACGCTATATCTAAACTATTACCTGACAAAGCCGATAAGCTGGTCAATGGCAAGCCAAAACAAGTATTGGTAAGTGAGCTGAAAGTTGGCGACCTGGTGCTGATACGACCTGGTGCGGGCATACCCGTTGATGGCGTGATTGTAGAAGGTAGCTCATCTGTTGATGAAGCTGCTATCACAGGCGAAAGTAAACCAGTCAGTAAAACTATCAATGATGAGGTCGTTGCTGGTACAGGTAACCAAGATGGCTCGCTGACTGTAGAAGTTACTAAGCTCGGTCAAGACACTGCTCTTGCAGGTATTATGCGACTGGTAGCAGAAGCACAAAGTTCAAAGTCCAATGTTCAAGTATTGGCAGACAGGGCTGCTTTTTATCTGACAATTATCGCAATCGCTACTGCCATTGCTACCTTTATATTCTGGCTAATAGCCAAAGATGCGAACTTTGCTTTAGAGCGATCAGTAACGGTTCTGATTATCGCTTGTCCGCACGCACTTGGCTTAGCAATACCACTGGTCGTATCAATCTCAACAGCACTGTCGGCAAAGAATGGCCTACTCGTCCGTAAGCGTCTTGCCCTTGAAGCAGCTCGTAAACTAGATTGGGTGCTGTTTGATAAAACTGGCACTCTTACTAAAGGCGAGCACGGAGTTACGGACATTTGGACAACTAAAGGCTACACGGACGAAGACATACTGCATCTTACGGCGAGCCTTGAGCAGAACAGTGAACATATTATTGGTAAAGGAATTGTACGAAAAGCCGAGGAACGGCACGTTCATCTTGATAAGGTAGCTAGCTTCAAAGCCTTGCCTGGTTTAGGAGTGCAAGGTACTTTGCATGGTAATGAAGTGTATATTGCCGCCAGTTACCGCTATATTGAAGAAAACAAGCTAATCGTTCCTACTGAAATTGCTAAATCAGTAAAGCAAGCCGCTAAAGAGGGCAAGACCGAGGTGTATCTAATTACCGATAAAAAGGTCATTGGAGCGTTGGGATTAGCAGATATAGTGCGTGAACAATCTAAACAGACTATCATGGCGCTAAAATCAATGGGCATAAAGACCGCAATGATAACAGGAGACTCAGACGAAGTTGCGGCTTATGTATCAAAGCAGCTTGGCTTAGACCAGTATTTTGCAGAGGTTAGACCAGAGGATAAGGCAGCTAAAGTCAAAGAGTTGCAAAAAAACGGACAGGAAGTAGCGATGGTCGGCGATGGTATCAATGACGCACCTGCTCTTACGCAAGCAGATATCGGTATAGCGATTGGTGCTGGCACGGATGTAGCAATCAAGTCGGCAGATATTATATTGGTAAAAAGCGACCCTCAAGATGTGGTAAAGGTAATCAACTTGTCAAAAGCCACCTATCGCAAGATGTTACAGAACCTCGGTTGGGCTACGGGATATAACGTATTTGCCATACCGTTGGCTGCTGGTGTTCTATATGGAGCTGGCATCGTACTTGCTCCTGCTCTCGGGGCTGTTCTTATGTCTGTTTCAACTGTAGTTGTGGCGTTCAATGCCCAGCTGCTACGACGGGTCAATCTTAGTTCGTAATCGTACTTATAAATTCAATAAAAGGACTATAATGCCAGTCGATATGACAAAGATGGCATATGGCGGGTTTGAAGTAACAGTCGAGGGCTAGTTTTGGTATTATGAAGACATGACTAGTTTCGCAATTCTTGGAGCAGGCGTTAATGGCCTTACGATCGGCAATATTCTGCTTGATAAGCATCCTGATGCAAAGGTTACAATCTATGCTAGTAAAACTACGGATATTGTTAGTTTTGTGGCAAGCGCACAGTTTTATCCAATGTGGCTGGGTGATGACTTGCCTGTTGATTATGACAAGACTTTACGTCAATGGTTCATGACATCAAAAGAGCAATTTAATTCTCGTATCGGTACCT
>JBAQNZ010000053.1:0-16039 GCA_049304275.1 Candidatus Microsaccharimonas sp.
GGTTTTTTGCCTCTTGGGAAGAACGACAAGCCGAAAATTTCGTTTCGGTACCAATCAAGGAATTACAGTATAATCGAGCACCGGCTGTTGCGCCTCTCGGCGTGTTAGCGCAGGATGATGGCTGGAAACGGATTAGCTTGGACGAAGCGACGATTACGAAACATCGCAATACACTATTATCTAGTCCAGCCTTTGCTGAAAATATTCGTAGTTTGTTTGAAAAGACTCGTGACTTCAAGAAATCAGCCGACCCCGAAGCTCAATTGTATGACGGCTTTGTTCCTGATGTTGATGTAATGCGAATTGAGAAAATTCGCCAAGCCGACGAAGGGCAACTGGCCGACCTTCACCCCGAATTTATCGACGAACGATTAAGCGACCTACTACTACATTACAAAGCCCGTAATTTCCCTCGTAGTCTGGCCGAAGATGAAGTAGTTGCCTGGGAGAAATGGCGGGCAGGGCATATTCAAGCGCAGCTACCAGCATTCTTGTTGCGGTTACAAACACTCGCCTCAACGACGAATGATGATAACAAACAGTTTGTTCTGCAAGAATTACAGCTATGGGCCGAGAGTATTATTCCAGTCGATGCTGATTAAGCGGCGCGTTGTACGCGGGGCAGGTGAGCAAAAATGATTCGCAGAAGGTTGCTCATAATGCGGGCAATGACAAAACCACCAACAAGGGCGAAGCCCTCCATCATATTTTGAGCGCTAATAGCAATATTTGTGCCAGGAATAATCCCAGCCAGCAAGAACATCATGAGGAAGTGACCGGCACTCATGCTATCTAATATCAGTAATCCTGATAGAATCAAACTCGTAATGATAATTGTTTTTCGCATGTCACCGTACCTCTGAAAAGTTTTCTGAAATATACCACTTGCACTCGAGCGATGCAAGCATAAGCTGGGTCTTATGGTCTGGTAAAAAGTTACAAATCAGCGTATAATCAAACGGTTATGTCAGAGGTAATCAAGGTAGTAGGCGCGCGCGAGCACAACCTAAAGAATATTAGTGTTGAAATTCCGCGTGACAAATTAGTGGTCATTACTGGCCTGAGTGGATCAGGTAAATCAAGTTTGGCGTTTGATACCATTTACGCCGAAGGACAGCGACGTTACGTCGAAAGCCTTTCAAGTTACGCTCGACAATTCTTGGGACTGATGGAAAAACCAGACGTTGATCAAATCGACGGCCTTAGTCCAGCCATTAGCATTGACCAGAAATCAACCAGCCGTAACCCACGAAGTACGGTTGCAACCGTCACTGAAATCTACGACTACCTCCGCTTGTTATTTGCACGCATCGGTGTACCGCACTGTCCTATGTGTGGTAAGGCAGTCAGCCGCCGAACCCCAGAGGACATCATCGATGAAGTGATGAAACTAACGTCAGGTACTCGCCTGATGATCTTGGCGCCGATTGTCAAAAGCAAGAAAGGTGAGTTTGCTCACGTACCAGAACAGTATCGTCGCCTAGGCTTTGCCCGTGCCCGTGTTAATGGCGTCATTTACTCGTTAGATGAATTCCCCGAACTCGACAAGAAATATAAACACGACATCGAAATCGTCGTTGATCGCATCGCCTTGTCTGACGATGTTCGTTCGCGTATCGCACAGTCGGTTGAACAATCCCTCGAAATCGCTGACGGAGTCGTTCAAGTCCTCGATGTCGACTCTGACTCTGTTTATGTGTATAGCCAACGGTATGCCTGTGTCGATCACCCGAACGAAGAAATTCCTGAACTAGAACCACGACTGTTTAGCTTTAATGCGCCTCAAGGCGCCTGCCTTGTCTGTACAGGCCTTGGGAGTCGTCAAGAAGTTGACCCTGAACTTGTCTTTAACCCGAACCTCACTATCGCCGAGGGTGCGATTCGTCCGTATAACCGCGTCAATGCTGATGCTTGGTATATGAAGCGTTTGCAGGCGGTTGCTGATCGTCACAAATTTAATCTTCGCGTCCCCGTTAAGGAACTTTCCTCGGAAGCGATTGAAAAGATCCTGTATGGAACAGGTGAAGAGAAGTACCGCGTATCGTTAGGTGACGGCCGTTCGTACGACGCAGCATACGAGGGTGTTATCCCAAACCTCGAACGCCGATTCAAAGAAACCGACAGTGACTTTATGCGTAAAGACATTGAACGATTTATGCGTGAACGCGAATGCCATGCCTGTCACGGAGCTCGCTTGAAACCGGTCGTTCTGGCGGTTACGATTCATGACCTGAACATTATGGATATTTGTATGCTAGGCGTTGATGCTGCGCTTGATCTGTTTGCGAACACGCTCAAACTTAATGATCAAGAACAGTTTATCGCCGCTCAAATCATGAAGGAAATTAACGCTCGACTTGGTTTTATGAGTAACGTTGGCCTTAACTATCTTGAATTATCACGTGCTGCAAATACACTATCAGGTGGTGAAGCGCAGCGTATCCGTTTAGCAACCCAAATTGGCTCGGGATTACAGGGTGTGCTGTATGTACTCGACGAACCTTCGATCGGCCTACACCAACGTGATAACGATCGTCTTATCGCTACCTTGAAGCATCTTCGTGACCTCGGTAATACTGTCCTTGTTGTCGAACACGACGAAGACACGATTCGTCATGCTGACTATCTGTTAGATATCGGACCAGGTGCAGGTGTGGCTGGCGGAAACGTCGTTGCAGCGGGGACACCTGACGAAGTCGCTAGAAATCCAGACAGCATCACCGGTCGTTACCTTAGCGGCATTGAAAAGATCGAAGTACCAAAGAAGCGTCGATCGATTCAAAAGGATCGCCATATTATTATAAAAGGCGCTCGTGAAAACAATCTTAAAAATATCGATGTCAGCATTCCACTTGGCTTATTGACCGTTGTCAGCGGAGTGAGTGGAAGCGGAAAATCAACCCTTGTTAATGACATCCTAGCTAAAGAGTTATCGGCTCGATTACATCGTGCCCACGATGTACCAGGTGCGCATGATAATGTCGAAGGCATTGAATTACTTGATAAAGTAATCGTGATTGACCAGTCAGCCATTGGACGAACACCACGTTCAAACCCCGCAACCTATACTGGTGTGTTTACGCCAATTCGTGAACTATTTGCTGGTACTACCGAAGCGAACATTCGAGGCTATAAGGCAGGTCGATTTAGCTTTAACGTCAAGGGTGGTCGCTGTGAGAACTGTCAGGGTGATGGCGTGATCAAGATTGAAATGCATTTTTTGCCCGATGTTTACGTGACCTGCGACGTCTGTAAAGGAAAGCGTTATAATCGCGAAGCGCTTGAAATTAAATACAAAGACGCCACGATTAGCGATGTTCTGGAAATGACTGTCGAGCAGGGTGCTGAATTCTTCCAAAACATTCCCGCAATTGCGCGCAAGCTCGACACTCTGGTTGATGTTGGTCTAGGATACATTCGTCTAGGTCAGCCAGCAACAACCTTTAGTGGTGGTGAAGCGCAACGGATCAAACTGGCATCAGAACTGTCACGTCGTTCAACTGGTAAGACTATGTATATATTAGACGAACCAACCACGGGTCTGCACAGCGCCGACGTGAAACGCTTGTTGGGCATATTGCAGAAACTGATTGAGGGTGGAAACAGTATGGTAGTTATCGAACACAACCTTGATGTTATTAAGACAGCCGATCACATTATTGACATGGGCCCCGAGGGCGGATTGGCTGGTGGTATGGTGGTAGCTACCGGTACTCCAGAAGAAATTGTAAACGTTGCTGATTCGTTTACCGGGACCTATCTTAAACCGTTGTTGTAGATTCGGGGTCTTGTGCAAGGATAATGACGTTGTAGTCGGCAAGGGGAATTGTTAGCTGTGAGTTTTCATTAGTCATGGTCTGTGCCAATTCAGTATCATTGAAATCAGAGCTATAGCCCCTCCAGCTACTATTGAAACGAACATGCCACATGCCAGCGACGGGAAGATATAATTTATATTCTTTGAATCGTTGATCGCTAAAGTTAACAATCACAATAACATCATCGTGTGGGCCACCTTTAGCCCAACGATGATAGGCAATGACGTTATTACTACTATCTTGGTGAAACACGTTAATAGATGCACCAATAAGTCCAATGGTATTGCCGTACATATTCTTACGTAAGTTGATGAGATGCTGGTGAGCAAGGACGATGCCAGCGAATTGGGTTGTTTTGTCCCAATCCAGCATCTTCCAGTCGTTGAACGAACCTTCCTGCATGAACTCTTCACCCTGTAGTAGCATAGGAATACCTGGGGCAGTCAGCATAATGGCGTTTGCTAGCAGACCTTGTTGTCGGGCGAATACACTACTGGGATTACCGGGCGTCGCCGCTTCGTTCAGGCGAGTCGCGCCATTAGCTGCTGTGTCATGCGAGTCGCTAAAGATAACTTTTTGAAAGGGTTGTCCGTTATAGAAATGCTGCAGGTCGTCAATCAAATCACCACTTTGTCCCATCCCTAGACGGGCGCGAAGATTATAGGCAAACGAAATACCCCATTGTGCATCAAATCCAGCCCCGCCTTCACCGGCTGACTTTGTTATATATTCATTTCCCGAGCTATCCTCGGCAATCATGATGGCATTCGGATTAATCTTGTGTCCCAACTTGGTCACTTCTTGCAGTAAGTTCCATACTTCGGCGATATCTGTATCAGGCCCGCCTTGTGATCCCTTGGTGTTGCGCATATAAATCGTTGAATCAACTCGCAGTCCATCAATACGATATTCAGTCATCCACATCGCCACGTTATCAAGAATGAACTGCTTTACTTCGGCTCGTCCATAATCAGGACGCCCACCCCACGGAGTATCGCCACGCTCGTCATTATAAAAGTAAATACCGCCACGACCGTTCTCACTCCAGCCATCGAATTGCCATAGATCAGTCGAGTTCGAGAAATGGTTGTAGACAACATCAAGAATCACGGCGATACCTCGTTCATGGCAGGCTTTGACGAATGTCAGCAAGCCATTACGGCCACCGTATGAATCTTCGACTGAATAGATATGGTTTGGTGCATAGCCCCAGCCATGGCTGGTTGCCATACTTGTAACAGGCATCAATTCGATGACGTTGATTCCTAGGTTTCGTAAGTATTCGAGTTTTTCAATAGCACTGGCGAAGGTGCCAATAGTTGCAGCATCGGGCCGATGAAAGGTACCGATATGCATTTCATAAATAATTTGTTGCTCTTTTGGTATGGCCGGTGCTTTGACATCGTTCCAGTCAAAATCATGATCAACAATGACCGACCAGCCATTATCTGAAACAGTCAGCTGCCGTGCGCGCGGATCGTTTTTCTCTATAAAAGATCCGTCTGCAGTCTCGATTTTGTATTTATAGGCGTGACCTGGCTCGGCTTGTTTAACGACGCCCGACCAATAGCCATCGTTTTCGCTGATGAGAGGGTATTCGATATGCTGAAATTCAATATCAAGAACAACCGCAATACTTTTCGCAAATGGAGCCCATACACGGAACTCGACGCCTGCATTCGTTAAGATTGTCCCTAGGTTCTTTTTTACCTGATGCCCCATATGTCCCTAGTATGGAGCCATAAGCGCTTTTTGACAAGTGAAACAAAGGGGTTATCGGCGACGGCTAAAGATAGATTTGAGTTCGCGCTTAGTTCCTTCCCAAAATACGGTGCGTGTCTTCTTGTCTCGGAAGACATGGAGCAGGGGTGGCAGAATAGAAATAACGATAATAATAGCGACAACGGGCAGAATAATCTGATCAATCTCTAGGCCTGAACGCTGGAAGACTTCACCTAGTAAGTAACCGGCCAAAGTGACGAGTGTCACCCATGAAAATCCGCCGATAACGTTAAATGCGATAAAGCGTCGATACGGCATGTTGCTGGCACCAGCGACGATCGGTGCAAAGGTACGAACAATCGGGATAAAGCGGGCAAGGATAATAGTTTTACCTCCGTGTTTTTCATAGAATGCTTGTGCCTGTTTGATGTATTCTTGTTTAAATAGTCGAGCGTTTGGCTTTTTAAATATGCTTGGTCCGGCACGACGACCGAATGTATAGCCAATGCTATCACCGAGGACTGCCGCAATAAAAAGGAGTGCAATTAATACAAATATATTGACGTTGAGTAGCCCTGTCTGCACGAGTACGCCGGCGGTAAATAAGAGGCTATCGCCTGGTAAAAAGAAACCGATGAGTAGTCCTGATTCAGCGAATACAACAATTGCGATGGCCAGTACACCTAGGCTGGTGATCAGGTCTACAAGGTCCGTTAAGAAAAATCCGCCAAATACCGTCAGTGATTCAATCATTCTCTTTCTATTCTACCATGTCTGCAATCTGTTAGGTATGTTATAATTAAGAGGTAACATTTATTTCCGTAAAGGTATCCATACGAGAAGGAGGAGAGACATGGGAGATAAAATTAACCTGAAATTGGACCTGCGAACATTGCAGGGTAAAAAGGTACGTCAGCTACGAAAAGACGGCATTGTACCTACAGTTGTCTATGGTGATGGCATTGATCCAATCAATACCCAAGCAGCTCAAAATATTATGGACAAGGTTGTCAGAGATGCTGGTAAGCACACGCCAGTTCACTTGACGATCGATGACGAAAAGCGCATCGCTATGATTAAGGATGTCGACGTCGATCCTGTACGTTCACGTATTCGCCACGTATCGTTTCACGCGGTAAACCAGAACGAGCCAGTGATTGCAGAAGTTCCTATTCACCTTGTCGGTGAAGGCGAAAGTGAAGCAGAACGCGCTGGGCTGATTGTCCTCCAGGCACTCGACAAGATTGAAATTCGTGCCTTGCCACTGGATCTTCCAGAAGCACTCGAAGTATCAATCATCAACTTGAAGGCAGCTGGTGAGCAAATCACTCTTGGTGACATTGTCTTGCCTGCGAACATTTCGTTCGTCGAGCACACAACTGGTCACGAAGACGATGATGAAGAGGCGCCAAAATTGACTGATCTTGTTGTCGCAAGTGTGTATGAACCTGCTGCTCTGGAAGCTGCCAACGAAGCGGCTGCTGGTGACGCAACTATCGACACCGAAGTCGAAGCCGAGAATGGCGAAGAAGCGCCAGCTGCAGCTGACGACGCCAAAGCTAAGGAAGAATCGAAATAGTTCTTACTTCAGTTAAAACATCCCGCCCGCAATGAGCGGGATGTTTCATGACATTATTCTTGGATGAATCCACCAGATTGGTGCGCCCATAAACGAGCGTAGGTTCCGTCTTGTTTTCTTACCAATTCTTCATGAGTACCGTCTTCGATAATGTCACCCTTATCCAGGACGATGATACGATCGAGCTTTGAGATCGTCGACAGACGGTGAGCGATGACCAGGCTGGTTCGGCCTTTCATGAGTTTCTGAAAAGCCTGTTGAATGAGCTTTTCGGACTCGCTGTCCAGCGCTGAGGTTGCTTCGTCCAGAATGAGAATCGGTGCGTCTTTTAGGATTGCTCGAGCGATAGCAATGCGTTGTCGTTGTCCACCAGATAGTTTGACACCACGCTCGCCAACAACTGTGTCCAGGCCATGTTCGAATTGAGAAGTAAACTCGTAGGCATTGGCTTGTTTCAGAGCATTCCAAATTTCATCATCGGTCGCATCTTTTTTACCATAGCGAATATTATCACGGAGTGAACGATGGAAAAGATATGCTTCTTGGGGAACGTAGGCGATTTGTTCTCGTAAACTATCTTGAGTGACTGATTGAATCGATTGTCCATCGATAGTTATCGTACCTGCATCGAGGTCAGCAAAACGAAGGACCAATTTTGCGAGCGTTGTTTTACCGCCACCACTTTGCCCAACCAACCCAACCCGTTGGCCGGCAGTAATTGATAGATTCAGATCATTGATGACGTGCGAACCTTTAGAATCTTTGTAGGCAAAATTAATGTCGTTGAATTCAATTTCACCTTTTTGTATTTTGATACGTTTAGCACCGGGTGTATCAATAACTTCGGTTGGTTCGTTCAAGATAACGACAACCTTCGACGCGTCTAGGAATAGCTGTTCCAGCCCACGGATGATTGAGCCAATCTCAAACAGAGATCCCGTCAGTCGTCCCATATACGTCACGGCAAAAATCAACGCAGCAATAGTAACGGCGCCTTGGGAAAATAACACGACAGCAATACCAATTGTTAGAAGCTGAAAGCCAAACAAGACCGCCTGACGAAGGAATGCTTCCTTTTGGATCATCTCTACTTCACGATAACTCACTCGTTCAATGGCTTTTCTTTCATCGACGATATGTGCCATTTCGTGCTTTGATCCTGAGAAGAAACGAACGATTTGTTGATTCCCCAGAACATCGGCGACCGTTCCTACTAGTCCTGACATGCGATCTTTACGCTCTTGGCGCAAAGGACCACGATTAGCAATGGATACAGCACTGTGTGCGACTAAGAATATCGTGACGAATCCAAGCGGAAGGAGGAGTATGGGTGACATAATGCCGATAATAACAAGGCTAGCAACAAAGTTAGCTACAATACCACTGACTGTCAGGAATATGATATCGAAGAAACCAACGATCGAACGTGAAAACAAGTTAACATCGTTGGCGAGTGCTCCGACTTTATTATTTGAAAAGAACTGGTCGCTATGATCGAGTAGTTTTGTCATCGCCATCTTTGCAAGCGATGTACTCATCTCTTCTTCATGATTGAATAATGCGTTAAACCCAAAGTACGCAAGAAGAACCGCTACGGCAGATACTATGACACCAAGACCGAGTAATATCATCGGTGTCACCACGTCATGAGGGTGGATGACGAGTGATTGAATGATCAGGCTAAAGATGAGTGGCAAGATGACGATGTATAGTACGCGGTTCAAGGGAACGAACGTAATATAGGTAAATGCCCGTTTCTTGTCTTTGAACACCTCATTCAAATAAATTCTCAGCGTTTGCCGAGCGATCACAGGATCGGTGCGATTTAATAGATTCTTCATAATTGTTTACTTTTTTTGCGACGTGTTCGATTGCTTGTTTTGCAATACATTGGTGATCATTTAAAATGATCACACAGTAATGACGCTCATGTTCTAATATAACACTAGTAATCGTGCTATAATACGTTTCGTGCAAAAAATATTATTGTATTACACATTCACCCCAATTAAAGATCCTGAGGCTGTTCGGCTATGGCAGAAGACTTTGACCGATAGTTTAGACCTGCGCGGCCGTATTTTGATTTCGCCCCATGGACTGAATGGAACAGTTGGCGGTGAGATGGATAACTTAAAAAAATATATTAAAGCGACAAAGCAATTCCCTGGTTTTAAAGATACTTCATTCAAGTGGAGTGATGGTGGCCGTGATGATTTTCCTCGAATGAGTGTGAAAGTCCGTCCTGAAATCGTTGCCTTTGATGCTGCTGATGAACTACGAGTCGACGAGAACGGGGTTGTCGGTGGAGGAACCCACCTAAAACCAGCCGAAGTAAACAAGTTGGTACAAGAACGTGACGATGTCGTATTCTTTGATGGTCGAAACGCGCACGAAGCAGCTATCGGAAAATTTAAAGACGCAGTAGTTCCTGATACCCACACCAGCCGAGACTTTATAAAAGAACTTGAAAGCGGTAAGTACGACGACATCAAAGACAAACCGATCGTCACCTATTGTACGGGTGGTATTCGCTGCGAAATACTTAGTGCATTGATGATCAACCGTGGGTTCAAAGAGGTCTATCAAATCGATGGCGGTATTGTAAAATACGGCGAAGCATTTGGTGATGATGGATTGTGGGAAGGAAGTCTACGGGTATTCGACGATCGTATGACCATTGATTTCTCCGACCACGCAAAGGTAATTGGTGAATGTACTCACTGTCAAGCAAAGACAAGTAATTATGAGAACTGCGCCTTTGCTAATTGTAATGACCTGGTTCTTATTTGTGACGGCTGCAAACAGAACGAGGATTTGTTGTACCACGCTGAACTATGTCGCAGTCGCGCCCTTGCACTGACGAACTAGCCTCGTCGAGGTACAATGTATATATGAATGCAAAACTTGAGGAAAAGCTCAAAACGCTGCCGCGTAGCGCCGGGGTATATTTCCACAAGTCGAAAAACGGCGAGATTATTTATGTGGGTAAGGCTGCGGTTTTAAAGAACCGAGTGCGTCAATATTTTCAAAGCACCCGCGATATGGATATTAAAACCCGCGCATTAGTCGAAGAAATCGAAGACACTGATTGGGTTGAAACCGAGAGTGAACTCGACGCGCTATTTCTGGAATCAGAAATGGTCAAGCGGTATATGCCTCGGTTTAACATACTGCTTCGCGATGATAAATCGCAGATGTTTGTGCGGATCGATATGAAGAGTGAATGGCCAACGGTCGCCTTTACTCGTAACCCAGCCGACGATGGTGCCGAGTATTTCGGTCCCTACTACAACGGGTTTGCAATCAAAAAAGCCCTTCGTTATTTACGGCGAGTATTCCCGTATTACATGACACCGCCAAAAAACGGTGCACGTCCAGACCTCGATGCTCATATTGGCCTTAGCCCTCGTCCAGGTGTGTCCAGTAATGAATATAAGCAATCGTTAAAACGATTGATTCGCTATATGGAAGGTGGTCGCAAGACGATTATCAAGGAACTTGAAAAAGATATGCAGCTGGCAGCAAAACTGCATGACTTTGAGAATGCAGCCAGCCTGCGCAACAAAGTGGCTGATCTAAAAGCACTGCAACAAAAGATTATGTTTGGTGACAAAGAGTTTCTGGACATCAGCAAAGATCGTGCACTAAGTAAATTGGTCGATCTATTCGGACTGCCAAAAATTCCTGCACGGATCGAAGGGTATGACATTAGCCATATGGGTGGAACTAATGTTGTCGCCAGTATGGTGGTATTTACAAATGGAGTCAGTGATCGAGCGAACTATCGTAAATTCAAGACTCGCATCGAACAAAATGATGACTACTATAATATGTACGAAACACTAAGTCGGCGGTTAAGTGAAAAGAATCTTAAATCTTGGGGGATGCCTAACCTACTATTAATTGATGGAGGAAAGGGACAGTTGGACGCAGTGTTAAAAGCGGTCGAAGAAAAAAACCTACACATTCCAACGATTAGTATCGCAAAGCGTGAAGAGGAAGTGATTGTTCATGCGACTCGCTCAAACATTAATATCGAAGCCCTTCAGGTATTTATGAAAGAACCAACCAATGATGTCGTAGTGAAAAGGGCGGGTGAGTATTTAGTAGTGAACCTGCACCCAGGTCAGTTAAACGCCTCATCGCACTCGAAGAACCTCGGAAGTGGTTCGACATTTTCAACCTATACTGACGTGACGAAATTGTTTCAACGTATTCGCGACGAGTCGCATCGTTTTGCCGTTAGTTACCACACGGTATTAAAACGTGCCAAGCAAACTGCTAGTACACTCGAAGATATTCCAGGTGTTGGACCCGCGACCAGGCGAGCGTTAATCCGAGCCTTTGGCAGTATGCGAGGTGTCGAGGCGGCCGAAGTATCTGAAGTCGCTAAGGTAATCGGCGAGGCCAAGGCAGCGCTGGTGAAGCAGTACATAAAGTAAACCCCTTGTGCTTACTACCCGACAGCGATACTATTAAGGTATCTATGAAGGGGTTATTCCAAAAATTACAGCGTCGTGATGCATTTACGATTGTCGAGCTGATCGTCGTCATTTCCGTTATTGGTGTTTTGTCAGCGATTATTATCGTTTCGTATAGTGGTTGGCAAACCTCAACTCGCACCGCCCAAGTAAAATCAGATCTCAATGCAGCCGCCGCCGCGATGGAGTCGGCGGTGAACTTTACGAGTGGGGTGACGTCAGGGTATCCTGCATCAATTCCTAACTTTACGTCAAATGCAGACGTAACGATCACCGTCACTCCTGGTGACGGTAGTTCATACTGTATTGATGCGGTATCAAACCTCGATGCAAACATCCAGTATTACATATATTCGAAAACGAAGAGCAACGGGCCCCAGTCAGGGACCTGTGCGACTCGACCAGATTTGACACCGCCAGCGGCATCAATTGCCATTTCAATCACTTCTGCAGGTGGGACGACCGCAACTGCATCGTGGGCATCAGTGACTGACGCAACAAGTTACATTCTTCAGTGTGCATCCGACCCAGGATTTATTTATAACCCACAACAAGTCACGGTGCCTCAAGCATCAGGAAGCGTCAATGGAACGGTGACGGGTTTGACGCCGAGTACGACTTTTTATTGCCGTGTTAAATCAATTAACTCCGTAGGATCAAGTGGTTGGTCGTCGACAACAAATCAGACAACCAACGCAACGTACGGCTCGTTACCCGTCGCAACCTCAATTGAAGGTTTCTGGACGTCGGTTGCTCCACAAGGCTTCTTGTTCGAAGACGGAGCTGCGGTATCTCGAACGACCTATGCTGGTTTGTTCGCTGTGATTGGAACGACCTATGGTGCTGGAGACGGTGCGACTACCTTTAACCTCCCGGACTCAAGAGGCCGAACATCCGTAAACAAAAAAGCTTCAGATTCAGAGTTTGCAACTGTTGGTCAAAAGACTGGCTCGAAAACCGAACAACTGACAATAGCACAGATGCCTTCGCATAATCATGGACAATATGTCGGTGTTAAAGATGACGCTAACTTTACTGGCTGGAACTTTAATAGCTATCCTCAGTACCCACCCGGTGACGGTCCCGGAGCAACAGCGGGTGTCGCAACGAGTAGTACTGGTGGAAACGCAGGGCACAATAATATTCAGCCTTCGTTTGTCAAAATGTCTGCTATAAAATTTTCTCCAGTTGAGGCCGGGGTTGCGGAATTGCCAGCCGGTACCTCTATTTCGGGTTATTGGACATCGATCCCTAACGGCTACTTGGCCGAGGATGGAGCGGCCAGCTCAAGAACAAGCTACCCTGACCTATTTGCTGCAATCGGAACAACCTACGGAGCAGGTGATGGTTCGACAACCTTCAACGTACCAAACTCTCAAGGGAGAACATCAGTTAACTTAAGCCCAAGCGACACCGAATTCGACTCTTTACTTGATTTTCCGGGATCAAAAACAGAGACCCTTACGACGACTCAGATACCAGCGCATACACACCTACAGTATATTGGTCAGCCTGATGACTTGAACTTTACTGGGGTGGCATCACAAATTCCTCCAGGAGACGGGCCTGGTGCGAGTCTGAACGGTCTTTCATATACACAGACTGGTGGGGGTGGATCACACAATAATATCCAGCCATCTATAACAAAGTTATATGCGATCAAGAAATCTAGTTCTACTTTGACAACTGAAAGTGTTGCGGTAGGGACGTCAATCAGTGGATACTGGAACTCGACGACGCCTCCAGCAGGCTTCTTGCGTGAAGACGGAAGCACGGTTTCGCGTACTGTTTACGCAAATCTGTTTGCGGTCATCGGAACAACCTATGGGACGGGTGATGGTTCGACAACCTTTACTCTTCCGGACTCGAGAGGAAGAGTAAGTGTTAACAAGAACCCATCTGATAGCGAGTTTAATACGATAGGGGAAAAATACGGTGAGAAATCACACATCCTCACATTGACCGAATTACCAGCACATACACATCAGCAATATATTGGGACAAGAGACGATGGAAACTTTAGTAACGCTCCTGGGCAGTATCCACCAAGCGATGGTCCTGGATCTTACAACCAAGGACATGTAACGTCGTCAACCGGTGGCGGTGGCGCACATAACGAAATTCAACCATCGATTGTAAAGCGTTACTTCATTAAGTACTAACCCGCCCAAATACAATCAACGAGGTTATGCTATACTAATCTCAAATGAAACAGGAACTCCTTGTCTTTTTAATCCGATGGCTCCTTAACTCGTTTGGACTATGGGTGGCGATTCGACTCTTCGGAACAGGCTACGAACACTTCGATGTTACTGCGGGAATCGGTGGGTTCTTGCTGGCTGGGTTTATATTCTCGGTCGTGAATAGCCTTATAAAACCTCTTGCAGTCATCTTGTCTCTACCGGCGATCCTATTGACCCTCGGTCTGTTTATGCTAGTAGTAAATGGTGCCTTGGTATACCTGTCGCTAGCCATTGCGCCAGGGCTTGCGATGACCTTCTTTAACTCGATTCTTACCGGAATCATTCTTAGTCTGATAAACTATATAGTAAGTGCCGCAGTTGAAATTCGGAGCGGTAAATCAGGAGTTGAACAATTATGAACATCAATACAATCTTGCAAATTATTATGATCGGATCAACAATCCTGATGATCATTTCTATTCTGTTACAGCAACGCGGGGCCACATTAGGTGCAGGATTTGGTGCCTCGGGTGAGCTATATACGACCCGTCGTGGTGTCGACAAGAACTTATTTGAAGTAACGATTATGTTTGCGGTTATCTTTATTCTCTCTATTCTGACCGGACTATTGTTACCAGCTTTCGGTTAGAGGCTGTCTGTGGCTGACCAAGAACCAAGTAAGTGGCGTCGACTGCCAAAAATGAGCTTTAATTCACGCGAGCTTTCGCGTCGAATGAAAAAAGTCGAAGGGGCCACTGTCAAGCACGCTCGACGGTTTGTCTTTCGTCGCCTGGATAACTTCCGTGAAGTACGTCGTCACATTGCTATTTGGATTCTCGCAATCGGTATTATTGTCGGGGCAAGTGGACTGCAATTAATGTGGTATCAGCAAAGTTACCGTGCCACGGCCTTTTCAAATGATGGGACCTATGCCGAAGCTGTCCAAGGTCCGATTAATACACTGAATCCGATATTTGCCAGTACGAGTGCCGAAGAATCTGCCGGAAAATTGCTATTCTCACGTTTATTGTCGTACGACCAAACAGGACATTTGAACTATGACCTAGCGAGCAGTATGACGATTAGTGAAGATAAAACGACGTATACGGTCCAGATTCGCCCCGATGCTAAGTGGACGGATGGTATTTACGTGCGCGCACGCGATGTCGTTTATACAGTGAACCTATTGAAAGATCCTGCGACACGGTCGACGATTAAGGGCTGGAATGACGTGACCGCAACGATTGTTGACGATAGGACTGTCTCATTTAAACTCCCTGCGGTATATGCTGCCTTTCCTCATGCATTAAACGTGTTACCAATTTTGCCTGAACACATTCTTCGTGATATTGAACCAAGCGCTATTCGCGAAAATAGCTTTAGTACCAATCCTATTGGCAGTGGGCCGTTTAGCCTCCGTTTCATTCAAGACATCGATAAAACGACTGGTCGTAAAATAATTCACCTGGCACGAAATAACAGTTATTATCGTGGTATTCCAAAACTCGATCGATTCCAACTTCACGTATACGGTGACAGTGATGCTATTGTTCGCGCGATTAGTACCGCTGAAGTGAACGCTGCCAGCGGCTTATCGATTACTGATGCTGCCAAGATAAATAAAGAACGCTACGCTATTGAACAAAACCCCGTCAATAGTGGCGTTTACGCCCTATTCAATAACTCGGGTCCTGTTTTTAGTGATAAGAAAATCAGGCAGGCTCTACAGGCAGGAACAGATACCAAAGCAGTGCGCGAGGCAGTTTCAAAAGATCTTCCTGAACTCCACTTACCATTCGTCACTGGGCAACTGTACGGTGATGTTCCGGCTGCACCGCTATACGACAAAGCAACCGCGCAGCGACTCCTTGATGAAGCAGGTTGGAAGCTAGATGGTTCCGTTCGTAAAAAAGACGGCGTCGCTTTGAAATTATCTGTCGTGACGATTAAGAATAATGATTTCGAAAAAGCTCTTGAAACCCTTGCAAAACAGTGGCGCGGACTGGGCATCACGATAACAACGACGATCGTTAACCCATCTGACCCTGCCCAGAATGGGTTGCAAGATGTTCTTCAAAAACGAAGCTTTGATGTGTTGCTTCACCAACTGACGATCGGGGGTGACCCCGACGTCTATACGTATTGGTATTCAGGCGAAATTAGTAGCGGCTATAATATTTCGAACTACGCCAATCCATTTAGCGACGATGCACTCCTTAGCGCTCGATCTCGAACTGAACCTGACCTGCGTAATGC
>JBAQNZ010000054.1:0-53329 GCA_049304275.1 Candidatus Microsaccharimonas sp.
GTACTAAGTGCATCAACCTGTGCCTTTGTCGAACTATATACCTCGGCTTTTGTATCGTTGGCATCAATTAATTTCTGCGCACTAATACGAGTTTGTTCGAGTAGGTAGTATGCACCGACCAGAATTGTGCCGAGGAAAAGTGCCGCAAAGAAAATCACGGTGATATAGCGCATGAGCAATACGTTGTTACGTGCGGCACGGAGTTGTACCTTTATGTCATCGGGCATTAGGTTGATCATTTCCAGATCCCCCCTGGTGAAACACTGGCAAGCCCAGCTACGGTTATATAGCGTGATCGGAACTGCTTTGGCGGTTCTTGCAACTTACCGAAATCTAACTTTTGCCAAGGACTGGCAACACGGGCTGGCATCACTAATTTATCCGTAAAGTACTCACCGATTCCGGGCAGGTTACTTCCGCTCCCTACGACGAGTAGTTGCTCAATTTTACGGGTATCGCTAATACGTTCATTGTAGTAACGCATAACTTTCTTTACTTCACTAAGAATACGCTCGAGGCTTGGTTGCAATGCAGCACCCAGCTTCTGTTGTCGAGGACCGGCGCTCAAACCATTCAGTACTTTTAGTTGGTGGGCATTTTCGAGTGCGACGTTTAATTTCTTCGCAATATCGAGCGTAAAGGTATTTCCACCGATAGCAAGTCCACCGGTAACACGAATGGTTCCTTTATCCAGTATGGCGATGTCAGTGCTGGCAGGTCCAATGTCAATAATGACTGTAGGCAAGGTTCCTTCTTCGGTCGCTGTCAGGACTCGTCCGACCGAGCTAATACTTGGTTCGATAAATACTGGTTCAAGTCCAGCTGCTTCGATACTCGCTACGATATTATCGATGACGACTTTTGTCACGGCACTCATCAGGACAGTAATTTCCTTTTTATTCCGTTCGATAATCTGGTGATCAATATAGAGGTTGTCTGAAGGTATAGGGATGTATTGATCAGCTTCAAGCACAACCGCATCGTGAAGTGATTTCTCGGTTGATATCGGAAGTGTGAAGGTCCGAGAAAAGCTCCGTGCGGTCGGAACCGAGACGGCAACACGATTGGTGTTGATATCACCAATCATTTTTTCGGCCATCATCTGTTTGATGCTGTCAGTTAGGTAGGTGTTACCTTGAACCTCAAAGGATTCTTTGACTTTTTGGGGCTCGAGGTCGAGCGACCCGTAGCCGTTCACTGACCATTTTTTTGGGTCAACAGACATAATCTTGATGCCAGTATTACTGATATCAAGTCCGGCGATTGGTGTATCTTTATAAAATAATTTCGACATGATGCCCACGGGTAGAAATAACTACCCCGTATTATAGCATGAGCGTGACGGCCTAGGCCACGCCTATTTGATGTTTTGTGAAAGCTGAGCAATAGGGGTCATGACACTTGCGGCGATCAATCCAACCATACTACCCATCACAACGATCATTGCAGGTTCGATAATCGAACTAATACTTTCAATCGCAAGGTCGACTTCTTCTTCGTAAAAATCAGCAACTTTGATCAGCACAGTATCGGTCTGACCGGTCTCTTCACCAACCGCCAACATCTGTCCGACGATGGCAGGGAATAATGGGTTACGGTCGATCACGGCAGATAATGGTTGACCGTTCTTTACTTCACGCGCAGCCTCCCGAAGGGCATCTTGATACAATGTATTACCTACTGCTCTAGAAGTTACCTCTAGGCACTCTAGAACGGCTACGCCAGCTCCCATGAGTGCAGAGAATGTACGTGAGAACCTAGCAACTGCGACTTTCATGATAATTTTCTTAATGCCGGGGATTTTTAAGATGAGTGTATCGAATTGGCGTTTTCCTTTACTGGTTCGGACATATCGAATCAGACCGAAAATTATGCCGACAATTCCAGGAATGATAATAAACCAGTATGAAGTGATAATATTACTGACACCGAGCATAAATAGCGTAATCCCTGGCAATTTAGCATCGGCCCCGCCAAGGTCGGTCAAAATCTTACCGATTTGCGGGATGACGAATAGCATCAAGCCGAAGAAGGCAACGACAGTAATAAAAATCAATACCATTGGATAGGCCATAGCGCTTTTGATTTTTTTACGAATAGCTGCGCTCTTCTCTTGTTGGTAGGCGAGTCGCTTTAGAATATCGTCAAGGATACCAGCAGCTTCGCCGGCACGCACCATATTTACGTAGATGTCATTAAAGACTGTAGGATGTTTCGACAATGCATCACCGAGTGACATACCGGCTTCGACATTTTTTATAACCTCGGTGAGGACTTTTTGAAGTGCCTGGTCTTCGGCATGTTTCTGCAGTGAAGTAAGGGATCGAAGCAGGGGAACACCTGCGCCAACCATGGCACTAAGCTGCCTCGTAAAGATAACGAGTTGATCAGACTTGACCTTAGTCGGTTCAAACATGCGTTTGAAATCAACCGACATAAAGGTCGCTTTTATTTCCTTGATACTGACAGGGCGTAGGTTCTGTTTTGTCAGGGCGGCAATAACACTTGCTCGGTCGGGAAGATCGGTCTTTCCATTGACTGCCTTACGGTTTTCGTCGATAGCGGTGTAGGCAAATCGGGTCATGCTAGTCTCTACTCACTCGGACGACTTCTTCGACGGTGGTTTCACCACGGAGTGCTTTTATCAGGCCATCAATCTGCATTGTCATCATGCCTTCACTGATTGATTGTTGCTGAATTTGAGCACTAGTTGCATGTGACATGATGAGTTTTTGAATAGTGTCCGAGTTGGTTAGTACTTCGTAAATACCAATCCGACCTTTGTATCCTTCTTGTGCCTCGTCGTCGTTAAAATTACGGTCAGCTCGCCATAGTGTTTTGATACCATTTTCATCAGTACTAAGGGGGGTATCACCACCAACTCCTTCGGCGGCAGCCTGCTTTTCAAGTTCATGAATGATATGGAAATCTTGGCCTTCATGAAGGTTAAACATTTTAATAATGGCGGCTTTTTCATCATCGGTTGGAACGAAACTCTGTCGTGAATTACGATGGAGCCGCCGAACCAGACGTTGTCCAACGATGGCGCGGACGGTGCTAGCAATCAGGAATGGTTCGATACCCATGTCGAGTAGACGAGGAAGGGACGTTGCAGCGTTGTTGGTGTGAAGCGTACTAAAGACCATGTGACCAGTCAGGGCGGCTTGGATACCAAGGTTGGCAGTTTCACCATCACGGATCTCGCCGATCATGATAACGTTTGGATCTTGACGTAGTAAGGCGCGCAGACCATTAGCAAAGGTCATACCGGCTTTTTCATTAGTCTGGGTTTGATTGACCCCTGGGATTTTATACTCAACAGGATCTTCGACGGTTGATATATTAACGTTCGGCTTATTGAGGATGGTTAAGATGCTAAAGAGACTGGTCGATTTACCGCTACCAGTTGGTCCGGTCATGAGGACAATCCCGTTTGGTTCAGATATTTCCCGTTTGATGTCGAGCGAGGCTTTGCCCCAGAAACCTAACTGTTCAAGCGTGACGGCTTGGTTTGATTCGTCCAAAATACGCATGACTACCTTTTCGCCATCGGCGATAGGCAGCGAGCTAACACGGAGTGCATAGCCACGGCCACCGACATTTATTTTGAAACGACCATCTTGGGGAACGCGCCGTTCGTCAATCTTGAGGTTGGCGAGAATTTTAATACGACTAATGAGTGCACCCAGTACATTTCGAGGGAGACGGTTTACTTCTTTCAAGACACCGTCAATTCGGTAACGAATTTGGACAAACTCTTCACGAGGCTCAATGTGAATATCACTGGCGTGTGATCGAATGGCATATTCGAGTAATAGGTTGACCGTCTGAGCGATTGGCGAGTCTTCGGCGATGTCCTGTTCGTTCACTTGTTGTGTATCGGCTGATTCGTCCTCACGTTGGATATCGATAACCTCGTTGAGTTCTTGGTTAACGTCGCCACGATAGTTTTCTAGTGCAGAGAGGATATTATCTTTGGTTGCAATATAGATTTTAGCGTTGGTGCCTATTTCTTTTTGAATGAAGTTAACTGCCTGAACATCGTCAGGATCTTCCATAGCTAGATGGTGAATACCATCAGGATCGACCTTAAATAAGACAGCATTATACTGACGGGCCACTCGTTCGGGAATGAGTTTCAATATATCTGAAGGAATGTTGGCGGGATCAAGTTCGATATAAGGAATTTCTGCGTAGTCACCAAAAGCTTGAACGAGAGTCTTCTCGTCCGTTATCTGCTGGTCAAGAACGAGGTCTTGCAGGGGACGCTTTGAATGAACTGCCTCTTCCTTGAGGGCAGTGATCTGCTCAGGAGTTGCAAGACTGGCCCGCCCAAGCAGCGTTTCCAAAATGGTGTCGGAAATGCGCATAATGCTTACGCTCTATTGTAAAGGACAGACCGTAAAAGTGCTAGGTGATATAATACTTTCGATGATTATAGAGGTCGAAAGTGAGTCAGCTACCCAGGCGCTTGCAGAAAAGATAGGACGCTCGCTCAAGGGCGGTGCGTTAATTGAGTTGGTAGGTGATGTTGGAGCTGGCAAGACAACCTTTGTCAAAGGGTTGGCGCGTGGCCTTGCCATCGACGAAGATGTTCAGAGTCCGAGCTTTACCATCAGCCGGGTTTACGAGGCAAGGGACGGACTTGAACTTCGGCACTATGACTTTTATCGTTTGAGTGACGCCGGGATCATGTCGAATGAACTGGCCGAATCAATTCACGAACCGCATGTTGTGACGGTTATTGAATGGGCGGACATTGTTGAAAATATCTTACCGACAAACCGTCTCACGATACGGTTCACCTCGACGACCGAAACGAGTCGAACATTAGATATTAGTGATCAAATAGGTATCATAGAGAATATATGATTTTACTTATTGATACCTCAACTCCTGTGTGTCGATTGACGTTTATTGACGGCGATGGTCGCATCGACAGGGAATGGGAAGCGAATCGAGAGCTTGCTAAGGGCTTGCTCGGATTTCTACAGTCGAATCTTGAAGCGTTGAATATATCATGGGATGGTCTGACGGGCATCGTTGCCTTTCGTGGACCGGGCAGTTTTACGGGACTACGTATCGGATTAACGGTCGTGAATACAATTGCAGACGCACAGCAGATACCAATTGTGGGCACTATCGGTGAAGGTTGGCAAGAGGCTGGCCTAGCGCGTCTCGAGGCGGGTGAAAACGATCGAATCGTGTTGCCTGAATACGGCGCAGAAGCAAATATCACCACGCCACGTAAATAAGCTTGCGTCGACCAGTCGGCAAGGGCTACAATAAAAGCAGTCCGAGTTTTATGGGACTTTGATGAAACAATTGAAGTGTTCAGTGCGACCTGTGATACCCCTTTAGCCCAAGACGAACACTTGGCCAGGCCGTTCTGAGGAAGGAAACAATATGATAGAAGGAATAGTAGCCGCGATCATCGGAATTCTTGCTGGTGCCGGTGGAACAATCGTATACGACCGTCAAAAAAAGGCTGGTGGCAAGCATAAAGCCGATCAAACAATCGCTGATGCAAAGACAAAAGCAAGTGACATTGTATTAAAAGCGAAAGATGAAGCATTAAAATTTCTTGAAGAGGCGAAACGCGAAGATACTGACCGTCGCAAAGGATGGGACAAGACTGAAACACGTCTTGCTGAACGCGAGACAACACTTGATCGCAAACTTGATGAACTCGACAAGCGTGCGGAGAATCTTCGTAGTCAAGAAGATGAGGTCGAGGACCTAAAGAATGAGATTCGCGACATTCGAACCCGTCAGCAAGAAAAACTTGAAAAAATTGCTGGATTGAAGAAAAAAGAAGCAGCTGAAAAGCTGATGGAAATGACCGAACGCGATATCAAGGATGACTTGACTGGACTAGTCAGTAAACTCCAGAATGAAGCTCGTGATACTGCTGAAGAACAAGCACAACTTATATTAGTGACTGCCATGGAACGCATGAGTAGTGAAGTAACGGCTGAACGTACGGTTACCGCAATCAAGTTGACTGACGATGAAATGAAAGGTCGTATTATCGGCAAAGAGGGTCGTAATATTCAGGCGCTTCAACGAGCAACTGGTGTCGACATCCTTGTCGATGACACTCCTGGTATGATCATTCTTTCGAGCTTTGATCCACTGCGTCGTCAAGTTGCGCGCATGACGCTCGAGATGTTAATGAAGGATGGACGTATCCATCCAGGACGTATCGAAGAAGTTGTTGCTAAAGCTGAAAAAGAGATTGAAAAGGAAGTCACCCGAGCGGGTGAAGATGCTGCTCGTGAGGTTGGTGTTGTCGGCATTCCAAAGGAGATGATCCAACTACTGGGTGAGCTGAAATTCCGTACCAGCTATGGTCAGAATGTATTGATGCATAGTACTGAAATGGCACATATGGCAGGGTTGATCGCTGAAGAAATTGGTGCTGATGTTCGCATCACCAAGATAGCGACACTTCTTCACGATGTTGGTAAGGCAGTGACTCACAAGGTTGAAGGCAAGCATCACCACATTGGTGCTGAACTAGCCCGTAAATATGGTATGAGTGAAGAGATTGTTCACGCGATCGAAGCACACCACGACGACATCGAAGCAACTACGCCAGAAGCACTCGTCGTCCGTGTTTGTGACGCACTGTCGGCGGCTCGTCCAGGTGCTCGAAACATTAGTGCCGAGAATTTTGCTGAGCGTATGCGTGATCTTGAGAATATTGCCAATAGCTTTAAGGGAATTCAGAAATCATACGCAATTAGCGCTGGTCGTGAAGTGCGAGTGATCGTAACTCCTGAAGCAATTGATGATTTAAGTGCAATTAAACTTGCTCGCGATATCGCAAACAAGATTGAAAGCACGATGCAATACCCTGGAACAATAAAGATCAATGTGATTCGCGAAACTCGCGCAATCGAGTATGCCAAGTAGGTATGACCGAGATTCGAAATTACGATACTGCCGAGGACGTCGCACAGGCTGCGGCTGAAAATGCGATCGAAATTTTGCAATTAGCAATTGAAACGAATGGGTCTGCTAGTTGGGTCCTGGCCGGCGGAACGTCACCGATGGCAGCGTACGGCATTATCGTCAAAGAATATGCCGATGCACTTGATTGGTCTAAAGTCACTGTCATTATTGGCGACGAACGTATGGTTCCACTTGATTCGAAAGATTCAAATTGGGGAACGATTACGAAGCTTTTCGAAAAAAGCCCCGAAGTCAGTCAGGTGCAACGTATCATACCCGACACCTCGATTGACGTCGAGACAGCCGCACGTTGGTACGAGGAACGAATCAAAGAAGCTAATATCGTCAGTTTTGATTTGGCATGGATTGGGGTGGGCGAGGACGGGCACACACTGTCGCTATTTCCGGGTAACCCAGCATTCACGACACCAACCGAAGATTGGGTTATTTCGGTTCACGACTCGCCAAAACCGCCAGCTGAACGATTTACCTTATCACTCAAGGCACTGGAATATGTGGCAGAGCTGGTGATCTTTGCCGTTGGTGCGGCCAAAGAAAAGGCACTCAAAGAAGCTCGTTTGAAACGGGCACTTCCTGTTGCTGTGGCGACTGATGTCGTCGAAGCAAATGGCGGAGAAGTTCGCTGGCTGTACGACGATGCCGCTTGGGGCGAGATAGAAAGTCGGCGTTAAGATGCGGCAGGTTGGTCAGATTCCACGAATCCTTCTTTTTTAAGTACATCAACCAAGAAAATTGTAAAATTTGGTGACCAAAGTTCGATAACGTATCGTTGCTTAGATCTCCAAGCGACTGTAATAATCTCAAGCTCACGCATCCTCTTAATTATACGAGATCGCTCTAGAGGAGTTTTTTCGGTTCCAAGCGCTATATTAATATCGCCAGACACAAACGTGAAACTAGGTTGTTGGAGCGACCATCTGAGGATCGTATACTCATCGTCACTAAGCCGTTTCGTGTCGTGGGCCTGTTTGAGCACAGGGTACAGGATTGAGTCGAGAATGTAATCCTTATCCAATAATCTGTCGATTTTGTCTATCTCTTCTATAAGTCCACCGATGAAATAATCTGCCCAGTCCAAGATGCCTTTATTCGATCCAGTATCTGCACCACTAAGTAACATATAGTATCGTGAACGGTCGGCAAAGAAAATTGCAGTAGGATTCAAGATCCTATTCTTTGTGACGCCGTATCCCATTAGTTGTAACATTGCATAAGTCATTAACCTCACGACACGACCATTCCCGTTGTTGAAGGGGTGAACCCAAGTGAAACGATGATGGAATACGGCGGCGACTAGTAGAAAGTTCTGAATTGAATGATTTTCGTTGGCGAAGTTTACAAGCTCATTCATGTATTCAGATACCTTGATACCCAAGGGTGGTACGTGATCGGATTTGGTAATTTCCACCTCTCCTGTACGGAACTTACCGGGAGTCCTATCACCAGGCTGGTCAATGCCCGATGGAAGTCCATTAACTACCATTTTGTGAAGATCTAGAATGAAGCTGACCGAGATCTGTTCATGATCTTTGCAATAATCTTCAACATAGTCAATTGCTTTTCGAAGATTCTCTAATTCATCCTTGTCTATGGCTTGCTTACTACCTTCTTCGTCATAGTTGGCTTGATTGTATAACGCGTCAAGTAGTCGGGTCTGATTACCCTCGATCCGAGCTGATGCCCAATTCTCAAGAGTTTGGAAAATAAGCTTGAGTTCCATAAACAGATCGATGCTCTCGGGTACCAGACGTTTGTCGCGGAGTTTCTCGAGATCAATAACTTTTCTGGCGAGATCTGAATTCCATTCAGGACTAGGAAGTTTTATATCCCAATGCTTGAACTTTTTCTCAATTTTCATACAAGTTTATCAATAATCCTATAATCTGATCTGTTAATATGTTTATAGTATATACTCAAACTTTATCATTGTAAATACCTCATTTAATCGATTCATTGTCAACTTATAGAGTAGTAAGGGTAATTCGAAATAAGAAATAACCTGCCGGGAAGGCAGGTTATTTCTTGGTCGGGGTGAAAGGGCTCAAACCTTCGACCTCTCGGTCCCAAACCGAGCGCGCTATCAACTGCGCCACACCCCGAAGTGGTGACTTAGGTGATTATACCCTAGTGGGGACGGTTTTTCCAGTCAGATTCATTGCCAAATCGTATGGGTCCACGATATGATAGTCTTTAGTTTAGCTATGAAAGCATTGTTTAAGAAAAAAATCGAATTCATAAAAAGCCATCCGCGGGTTGATATTGCCTTTCTTTTGATTGGCCTGGCTATCTTTGCAATCATTACTTTGGTTAACATTACCAAGACGTCAATTTGGTTTGATGAAGCTTTTAGTTTTTATATTACCCAGTTCAGTTTTCTAGAAATTGCACAATTTACTGCTGTTGATGTACACCCACCCCTCTATTACTGGCTACTGAAGGTGTGGGAAATGCTGTTTGGCACTTCCGAGACAGCAATTCGTTCACTGAGTGTTTTGCTGGGTGCGATCACGGTGACGATCACCTACATATTGTCCCGCCGATTGTTCGGACGCCTTGTGGGCGGGGTGACTCTTCTTTTTCTGATTGTCTCACCGATGCTTGTTCGCTATAGCGATGAGGGTCGTATGTACACACTTGCTGCGGCATTCGTCATGGGGGCAACGTACCTATTAGTAAAAGCGATGGAATCAAATCGTCGTCGAACCTGGGTATTCTATGGAATTCTCGTCGGCTTAGGTATGTGGACACATTACTTCACTGCGCTGGTCTGGATCACTCATTGGATCTGGCGAGCAGTTGTATTGAAACGTGGTGTGACGAAACCAAAAGCCTACTTGAAGAAATTCTTTACCAAAAACTGGATTATTGCACATGTCGTTGCAATCGGTATTTTCCTTCCATGGCTTCCATTTATGTTTAAACAACTAACAGGTCTACAGGGAAGTGGTTTCTGGATAGGGGGGGTCAGTATCGATAGCTTTACGAACTATCTTTCCAATTTGTTTTACTACCTCGATCATGGCAAGGTTCTCGCATGGGCGGCATTACTGTTGTTTGTGGTTGTCGTCGGGCTGGTTGTGTTGGCAGTTCGTTCGTATCGATCGTTCAATCGAGCTGACAAAAATAAGTACTTACTTATCATGATGCTGGCAGTTGCTCCGGTTCTGATTCTGTTTGTCGCCTCGCTGCCACCACTACGATCATCATTTGTCGAACGGTATCTCTTACCTGCAGCCGTTGGCTTTGCTGTTTTTGCTGCAGTAACGATTGTGGTTGGTACGCGCAAATGGCATATTGCCGCACGTATTGCAGCCATCGCTTTACCACTAGGTATGATGATCTACGGTATATCAAATGTGTATTTCCTCGGTAACTACAATAAGAATTCAGATACGCACATTATGACCCGCGAACTGGTTGCTGAGATAGCAGCGAAGTCACAACCTGGTGAACCGATCATCGCCAATTCACCATGGATCTTCTACGAAGCGGTGTATTACGAAACAAAAGATCACTCAGTCTATTTCATCGACAAGAACACGCCGTACATCTATGGTTCAGTTGAAATGTTACGACAGAGTGATATGCACAAAATCAAAGACCTCGCTGCCTTTTTGAAAGAGCATCCAAAAGTCTGGTATATCGGCGTCAGCGACAGTGAATTACTTGCACCCGAAGGCGAGACCAACTGGACCAAGCTGGACGCCATCTATACGACCAGCCCAGTGAATGGACGCATGCAATACCGCGGTACACAGTTCCAAACTAACTAGGGATTACTTTGTGAATAAAGGGAATCTTGAGCATTCCTAGGACGAGTAACAGGCAGACTGCATCAAGGATGCTGTTGATCAAGATATTATCACTTGTGACGGTTAGTAAGCTAACGATGCAGATAGCGAGCCCGTGAAGAATATAGGCGGTGAGTGAGTGAGTACCAAACGGTAAGAGAATCCAACCGAATAGTTTCCCGATGTATTTCTCAAGCAAATGGAATACAAAGAAGAACCCGCCGAACCATAAGAAGGCCATAGCCACACGCCACAAAGTAATGGTGTCTTTTGGAAACAGTGCATTAACCTGATCGGCGAGCGGTTGGAATGAGGGTGCGTAGAACCACAAAATTGCCGAAATTGTCACGGTGAGGACAGTCAATGAAATAGTGGTTGCCATGATGTGAGTCTGGGTACTATACGGTCGCTTTTTCCACCACGTGGTAATTGAGGGCAAATAATAGCCAACGATGCTAGGGATAAAGAAGAGAACCTGCCACTGTAACACCTCGATATGAGTTGCCCAACCTATGCCCAATACAGTGAGCGATAGTGCGCCGACTAACCAGGCCATACCGCGGCGAAGCAACCAAACGGCGATAGGCGAGAATGCGAGGAACCAAGCATACAGAGTAAGGAAATGTACCCAGACGAAGGTGTAATCCAGAGTGACTAATTCCCATATGAATTGTAGCCAGTTGCCTTTGTATTCGTCGGGCATACCGGGCGCACCTCCCATTAACGGTACATACCAAATAATCAGACTGTACGCTATCGAAGCGATAATCGACCATAGGTACAACATTCCGGCGCGTCGTAATAACTTAAGTGTAACGCTTCTCATAGGCTCGTCTTTGTTTTTAAAGCCTCGGATATAGCCGACCAACAGTCCAGAAATAGCGACGAACCCCTCGGCTGCCGTTACCCACAAGAGTGCCTGACCACTAATAAAGGCAAATACGCTTGGCCACCTCGAGAGATGGTCAATGATAATGACGACGATAAAGTAGCCGCGTAGGTAGTCGAGAGTGAGTAATCGACTTTTCTGGATATTCTTTTCTTTGGACACTTCACCCCATTATACAAGTTTTGCTGGAAGTCGCCTGAAAGCCTATACTAAGAGTATGAAAATACCTTACGATGCACCAGATTTTTCACTCAAAGATACTAATGGGGCGTCTCATACTTTGAAAGAATATAGTGGCAAGTGGGTCATCTTATATTTTTATCCGAAAGACGACACCCCCGGCTGTACTACAGAGGCGTGCAGTCTTCGGGATGCCCGTGACGTATTGGCAGGTATGGGTGCTGAAATTATCGGTATTAGTAAAGATGATGCGAACAGTCATGAAAAATTCAAGCAAAAATACTCACTTAATTTCACACTGTTAACCGATCATGATCGCGAGGCAATTGATGCATATGGGGCCTGGGGAAAGAAGATGTTTGGTGTAGAAGGAATTCTTCGTAAAACCTTCATCATCAACCCTAATGGTAAAGTCGTGAAAGTATATGGCCGTGTTACCCCAATGGGTCACGGCGACCAGGTCGTTAAAGATCTAAAGGCACTTCGGGAATCGTAGTGGCGAAGTACGTTGTTGCTGTTAGCGGAGGAGTCGATTCGATTGTTCTGCTTGATATGCTTCAGCATCTCGATGCTCACGAGCTTATTGTGGCTCACTTTGATCACGGTATCAGGATTGATTCAGCCGACGATGCGTTGTTCGTGGCCAATGTAGCGAAAGAATATGGCTTGCCGTTTGAAACTCGTCGAGAAGAACTAGGGGAACATGCCAGTGAGGAGTATGCCCGTGAACGACGCTATGCATTTCTTCGTGAGGTTGCAAAGAAACATAACGCGACGATCGTTACGGCGCATCATGCCGATGATACGGTAGAAACAATTGCGATTAATCTGAAACGAGGAACAGGCTGGCGAGGACTGACTCCGCTGGATAGTTTGGATATTATTCGCCCACTGATCCATACCCCCAAGGTGGCACTTAAGGATTACGCTATTGAACATGGCCTTACCTGGCATGAGGATAGTACAAATACGAGTGACGCTTACTTAAGGAATCGAATTCGCAAGATTATTGATCGCCTGACGGCCGATGAACGTCAACAGCTCTTGGCCCTTCGCTCGCAGCAACTAGCACACAAAAAGCTCATTGATAAAGAGGTGAGTCGCTTGGTTGGTCCTGGTCCGAACTACAGTCGTTACTTTTTCACCCATACACCAACGTCTGTCGCATTGGAGTGTTTACGCTTCGTAACTCAGTCTCGCTTAACTCGTCCACAATTAGAACGTTCGTTGCTGGCGATCAAGACTGCGGCGGGTGGGACGGTCTTTGAAGCAGGTCAGGGAGTAAACCTCCGTTTCACCTCTCGTAATTTTTCTCTCTAACTGATAAAATTAATGGAGAAGAAAGAAGTACTCGAATACCCGCGAAAGGAAATACTTTACCATGGCTATAAAATCCCCGATTCCATCTAAGAAACCGAATAACATACTCCGATTGACCCTCTTCTGGGGAATTTTGGTGTTTGGTGTATTGATTGCGATTGCCGTCACTGCTCCGCATGACAATTTAAAGACCGTCGCATTGTCTGACGTTATTACCCGTGCCAATGCCGGTGAGATTTCGAAAATCGAAGTTCAAGGTAATGACCTAAAGATCACTCCAAAGGGAAGTGACAAAGCAACAGAACAATCGATAAAAGACGGATCCAGCAGTCTACAAGAGCAAGGGTTGAATAAAGATGCGACAGTCGTATCATATGTACCTGAATCAAACACTGGAAGTATCCTTTGGAATCTTGCGATTATCATTATTCCCGTTATCTTAATCGCTGCCTTCTTTATGTTTATGATGCGTCAGGCTCAGGGACAGAATAATCAAGCGCTTGGCTTTGGTAAGTCAAAGGCGAAGCTATACGGCGAAGATAAAACAAAAGTATTGTTTACCGATATCGCTGGTAATGACAACGCCAAACAAGACCTCGAAGAAGTCGTTGATTTCTTGAAACATCCTAAAAAGTATCAGAATCTAGGGGCTAAGATTCCAAAGGGCGTATTGCTGGTTGGTAATCCTGGTACTGGTAAAACGATGCTCGCTCGCGCAGTCGCTGGTGAAGCAAATGTTCCTTTCTTTAGTATTAGTGGTTCTGAATTCGTTGAAATGTTTGTTGGTGTTGGTGCATCACGTGTACGCGACCTATTTGCAAAAGCAAAAAAGAATGCACCAGCCATTATCTTTATCGATGAGATTGATGCGGTTGGACGTCGTCGTGGAAGTGGTATGGGCGGTGGACACGATGAACGTGAACAAACTCTTAACCAAATCTTGGTTGAGATGGATGGATTTGAAACCGGTACAAACGTAATTGTTCTCGCAGCAACGAACCGTGCTGATGTCCTCGACCCCGCACTGCTTCGTCCGGGACGTTTCGATCGCCGCACTAACATTACGTTACCAGAACGAAAAGACCGTGAAGCAATCTTGAAAGTCCACTTTAAAAACAAGCCATCTGATAGCACCGTTAACCTCGATAAACTTGCTGCTAAAACAGCTGGTTCGTCTGGTGCCGACCTTGCTAATATTGCGAACGAAGCCGCAATTATTGCTGCGCGTCGTAATGCAAAGACTATTAGCAACGACGACCTAACTGAAGCGTTTGAAAAAGTAGCCATCGGTCCAGAACGAAAAACCAAAATTATGAACGACCAAGAAAAAGAGATGACTGCTTACCACGAAGCGGGCCACGCGATTGTTGGACACGTTCTACCCCACAGTGATCCAGTTCACAAGGTAACAATTATCCCTCGTGGGGGAACTGGTGGGGTAACATGGTTCCTTCCACCGGAAGATAAGAGCTACACTAGTTTAGTTGAATTTAAAGACATTCTGGCACGTGCACTTGGTGGCCGTATTGCTGAAAAAGTTATCTACGGTGCAGACAATATTACGACAGGTGCTGGATCTGACCTGCGCAAGGCCACTGAAATAGCTCGCGACATGGTTATCGAGCAAGGAATGGGAACCAAACTTCGTGATCAAGTCTTCCACGAAGACAATGGTGGAATGATGTTTGACCGTATGACTCACGAGCGTCCGTACAGTGATGATACTGCCAGGGAAATCGATGCCGAAGTAGCTGAACTGATTAAAGAAGCAGCCACTCGTGCCGAGATTGTTATCAAAGAAAATCTGACGAGTTTGAAGAAGCTTGCCGACGCTCTTCTCAAAGAGGAAACGATTGAAGAAGCAGGTGTTCTGAAACTTCTGAAAGATGCGATCTTGCCGAAAGGAGCCGAGCTTACTCAATAGGCGTGGCGCGTTTCACCCATGTTAGGTTTTCGGACGACCCTCTCAAAGCTCAATAAAAGGTTGCCACTACGTTTAGCGGCAACCTTACTTGCAAGTTCGTCATTGATTGCCAGCCTGCTGGGTGTCTTTCGTGACAGGTACTTTAACAGCCTGTACTATCTGACCTATCCGAGTGGTGCTGATGCCTATGCGGTCGCATTCACCGTCCCAGACTTCATGTTTATTATTCTGGTATCGGGGGCGCTTAGTGTGAGCTTTATTCCTGTCTTTAACCAACGTCTGGTTTCAGGAAACAAAAAATCTGCGTGGGAACTTTCAACGAGTATTATGAACTTGATGGCGCTCGCAACATTTGTCGCCAGTATTTTGATCATAGTGTTTGCAGACCCACTAGTTCGCTATGTTGTTGGTCCTGGACTGGATGAGTCAAGCCGATCACTGGCGGTGAGTATGATGCGGGTAATCGCCGTTAGCCCGATGCTGTTTGCTGTTGCGACGGTAGTGACGAGTATGCAACAAGCGGTCGGAAGATTCGCTTTCTTTGCACTGGCGCCAGCTCTCTATAATGTCGGTATTATTATAGGTCTACTATTCTTTACGAGTGGTATAAACATTTTTGGTTTCCAAATCTTTGAAGGCGGCATCATGGGGGTTGCACTCGGTGTGGTCCTAGGGGCAATCTTGCAACTAGTTGTGAGTACGTTTGGATTGTTTGGTATGGGCTTTGACTATCGATTTAAAATTTACTGGAAGAATAAAGGTTTTCGCCAGGTCCTTCATTTACTTCCTCCGCGTTCACTTGATCAAGGTATCGATTACGTTAATAGTATTGTTGAAACAAACCTTGCGTCTCGTATGATCGCTGGGACGGCGCTTGCCTACAAACAAGTAACCTCACTGACCTATATGCCAGTTAACTTAATTGGCGTGGCGATCAGTACGGCTGCCTATCCAAAAATGACCGAGCGTATCGCCGAAGGGCGTCCTGACTTATTTAAATCTGAACTACAGTCGGTGCTGCGAGTGATTATCTGGTTAGCGTTGCCCGTGACTATCATCGCTATATTTGCACGTGGCTACATTATTAACTTTATCGTGACTGGCGGTGATCCGTATATGGCAAGTATTCTGGCGGTTCTGGCCGTTTCAATCTTATTCCGTTCAGTGTACTTTATCTCGGCGCGAAGTTTTTACGCCCAACAAGACACAAGGACACCACTGTACATTTCGCTATTCACCATTGCACTCAACATTACACTGGCGATCTGGTTTACGATGGGGCTAGGTATGGGGGTACAAGGACTGGCTTGGGCGGCAGTAATCGTATCGGCAACCGAAGTCTCAATTCTGTTCTTTCTCATGTCAAAGCGTATTAAAGGCTTGTTCGATAAACCATTCCTCCACGCAATTGGTCGCATGGCCAGCGCTGCCGGCTTTATGTCCGTCGTTACCTACTTTAGCGTTGCATTATTGCCACTAGCCGCTGACGACCAACGATTCCTCGATTCATTTCCAAAATTCGTTGTCATAGCCAGCATCAGTTTCCTCGTCTACTTCTTCTTTAGCTATATCTTTAAGTTAAAAGAAGTAAAGCCGATATTGTCGAGAATCCAAAAGATTCTGTTTAAAACTCCGGAAGTGACTGATGAACCAAACAAACATTCGTAATTTCTGTATCATTGCCCATATTGATCATGGCAAATCGACCCTCGCGGATCGTATGCTTGAATTGACAGGTACTGTTCAAAAACGTGATATGAAATCACAACTGCTTGATTCGATGGATCTCGAGCGAGAAAAAGGTATTACAATCAAGCTTGCACCGGTACGGATGAAGTATAAGGATCATGAGCTTAACCTGATCGATACACCTGGGCACGTTGATTTTAGTTACGAGGTATCACGTAGTCTTCAGGCATGTGAAGGTGCGATTTTGGTTGTCGACGCCAGTCAGGGAATTCAGGCACAGACACTGGCAAATGTTTACTTGGCGCTAGCTGCTGATCTGACGATTATTCCAGTCCTTAATAAAATTGATCTCCCTGCAGCTGATGTACCAAAAGTGAGTGCCGAGATCATTAATCTGCTTGGCTGCACCGAAGACGATATTATCAAGATCAGCGCCAAGACGGGTGAAGGGGTGACTGATGTGCTCGATGCGGTTGTGGAACAGGTGACCCCGCCACAAGGAAACGCAAGCGATCCAACCCGTGCGCTCATCTTCGATAGTTATTTTGACGATTATCGCGGAGTTATTCTGTATGTTCGTGTTATTGACGGCGAGATAAAGAAAAGTGATGTGATTGATATGATGGCAACGAGCGCAAGTGGTATTGCCCTTGAAGTTGGATCGCTAAACCCAGCTATGAGCCCAAGCCAGACACTTGCAACTGGCGAGATTGGCTATATCGTCACTAACCTTCGCACTACCCGTGATGCCCGTGTTGGTGACACGGTGACGATTCGTAGGCATCCGGCAACGCAGATGTTACCTGGCTATAAATTAGTAAAGCCATTTGTCTATGCCGGATTTTTCCCTGTCAGTAACGACGATTACCAAGAATTAAAAGATGCTGTCGAAAAGCTAAGTTTGAGTGATTCGGCTCTGCAGTTCGAACCCGAGAATTCACCCGTCCTTGGCTTTGGTGTGCGCATTGGATTCCTCGGGTTGCTGCACCTTGATATTGTGCGCGAACGATTGGAGCGTGAATATGATCTCGATCTAGTGATTACGAATCCGTCGACCGACTACCAAGTACTGCTTTCATCGGGCGAAGAATTAGATATTAAAAGTGCGAGTAACCTACCTGATGTCAGCCGTATCAAAGAAATTCGAGAGCCGTGGATCAAAGGTGAGATTATTGTTCCTTCGCAGTACATTGGTGCAGTTATTCAACTGATAGTTAACAAGCGTGGGCTGCAAAATAATCTTAGCTATATTGATGAACGGGCATTGATTGCGTTCGAGGCTCCCCTCGCAAACCTACTCACCGATTTTTATGATCAATTGAAATCAGTCACCAGTGGATATGGATCGTTCAATTATGAATTAGACAGCTACCGTGTTGAAGACCTGGTTCGGGTTGATTTCTATGTGGCTGGTGAAATGGTGGATGCTCTTAGTATGATGACGCATCGCTCAGAGTCGCAAAGCCTAGGCCGCGAAGTAACAAAGAAACTAAAAGAAGTTATTCCTCGTCAGAACTTCCAAGTTGCATTGCAAGCAGGTATTGGCGGTAAGTTTATCGCTCGCGAAGATTTAAGCGCCTACCGAAAAGATGTAACGACTGGACTATATGGTGGTGACGTATCGCGAAAGAAAAAAGTCCTCGCAAAACAAGCAAAGGGTAAAAAGCGTATGAAGCGTTTTGGAAAAGTAGACATTCCATCAGAAGCTTTTATGGTGATGTTGAAACGGGATTAAGGTATACTGAGGCAAATGTCAGATAAGAAACATATCATTACGATTGCTGGTAAGCCCGCTTCTGGAAAATCGACGACAGCTAAACTTGTCGCTGAAAAACTCGGCTTTGGTCACTATTCAACAGGTGAACTATTTCGTGCAATAGCAGCCGAACACCAACAGGATGTATTAGAGGCTAACCTTCACGCTGAAAAAAATGTAGATTTTGATATCGATGCACAAGTTGATGATCGTCAAATGAACCTAGGCATCAACGAAGACAATTTTGTTATTGATGCCCGTCTCGGCTGGCATTTTATCCCGCAGTCATTTAAGGTTTATCTCGATTTAGACACGATTACGGGTGCAGAGCGGATCTTATCGAATCCAGATACAGAACGAAACTTGAAGGAGAATATTCCAGAGACACCTGCCCAATATGCAAACGTGCTCGATGAACGATTGACAAGTGAATCACGTCGTTATGAGAAATTGTACGGTGTTGATAATCACAATCACGAAAACTTCGATCTTGTTGTTGATACGAAAGCCAACAGTCCCGAACGAGCTGCGACACTTGTGATCGAAGCCTACAATCGCTGGATCACAAACTAGCACTCATTGACACCGAGTGCTAAATAGCGATAAAATATAGTTATGACTGATCGTCAACGAGAGATCTTAGCAGCTATCATTGAACAGCACGCCGAAATTGCGGCACCTGTTGGCAGTGTCATGCTGGCAAAACTCTTTGGTGTCTCAAGCGCCACGATTCGTAGCGAAATGGCACGTCTGGAAGAAATGGGTATGATCGAACAGCCACACACCAGTGCTGGTCGTGTTCCAACCGATGCCGGTTACCGCTTCTACGTTAATAGCTTGAACGAGGCGCATGCCAATGAAGTACAGCCGCTTCTTCCCGATCGCAGTGCGAGAGCGATTGAAGCCCGTGTCAATACGCACGGTAACCGCGCTGACCGTGCGATTCGTAGCGCTGTTGACAGCCTAGTTGATCTGACACAGAACTTAGGCATTGCAACGATTGGTGATGAACTATACCTTAGTGGGATTGGTAACCTCTTTTCGCAGCCAGAATTCCTTCAGGGAAATCATGCACAAGCAGTTGCTCAGTTAATCGATAATCTCGAACCGTGGCTCCGTGAGGCGGCTCCAAACGAACCATTAAATGTCTACATTGGTTCAGAAAACCCTATTGGCAGAACCAGTGGAGCAACCCTGATTATCAGTCGCTTCCGCTCACCATATAGTGACAATAGTTACATTGGCGTTCTTGGCCCAACTCGTCAAAGTTACGCCAAGGTCATGCGTCTGGTGCGACATGCTGGTGCGATGTTAGAGGAAGTATTGTAATGGCAAAAAGTAAGGCACAACTCGAACTCGAACAGCAAATGGGTGAGCTAACCCTTGATCTTCAGCGTACTCGTGCTGATTTCGAAAATTACCGCAAGCGAGTTGATGCTGAGAAACAAGCCGCTCGTGAATCAGGGCAGGCCAGTGCTATTTTGAAGCTTTTGCCGGTCATTGATAATATTGAACGCGCCATCGCCTATACACCTGAAGAATTGAAAGATAATTCATGGGTGCAAAGCGTTGCCGGTCTGGTACGACACCTCGAGAAATCACTCGAGAGTCTCAATCTCACCCGTATCGAAGCAACTCCAGGTACTGCCTTTGACCCCGAACTACACGAAGCGATTCAATTTGATGAGGATGCGACGGGTGAAAAGGAAGTGGTAGCCGAAGAGCTTCAAGCTGGCTATAGACTAAACGGCCATGTCATCCGACATGCCATGGTAAAAGTTACCAAACAATAGAAATAGCCCCGGAAGGGGTTATTTTTTTCATAAAAATATATTATTAGCACTCTTGACACGAGAGTGCTAGTTTTCTACAATAAGAGTACTTGGCAATCTCGCTACGAGAGTGCTAGAATAGAAACAGAATATAGTTCATTTGACACGTAAGAAATAGGAGAAATATATGGGTAAAATTATCGGAATTGACCTCGGTACAACTAACAGCGCTGTTGCCTACATGGTGGCAGGTAAACCAGAAGTTATCGCAAATGCCGAAGGTAACCGTACGACACCAAGTGTCGTTGCAATTAACAAAACTGGTGAACGTCTGGTTGGGCAAGTTGCCCAACGTCAACGCGTCACTAACGCTAAAAACACTATCTATGGTGTTAAGCGTTTGATTGGCCGTAAATTCGGCGACAAAGAAGTCCAAAAGGACCTCGACATCATGCCCTACGAAATCGTAAAAAAGGGTGATGGCGTCGGTGTAAAGATGGGTGACAAAGATTACACACCGGAAGAAGTATCAGCCATGATCCTCTCAAAGATCAAAGCTGATGCCGAGGCCTTCCTTGGCGAAAAAGTCACCGAAGCGGTTATTACCGTTCCTGCGTACTTCGATGACTCGCAACGACAGGCAACCAAAGACGCTGGTAAGATCGCTGGTCTTGAGGTAAAACGTATTATTAACGAACCGACTGCGGCTGCGCTTGCTTATGGACTTGAATCAAAAAAAGACGAAAAGATTGCTGTCTTTGACCTTGGTGGTGGTACATTCGACGTTTCTATCCTTGAACTGGGTGATGGCGTCTTTGAAGTCAAATCTACCAATGGTGATACTCACCTTGGTGGTGAAGACTTCGATAACCGCATCGTGAATCACTTCCTTGATGTATTCAAGCAAAACGAAGGTATCGACCTAAAGGCTGACAAAGCAGCCATGCAACGCCTCAAGGATGAAGCCGAAAAGGCAAAGAAAGAACTCTCAACCACGAACGAGACCGAAATTAACCTGCCATTCTTGACCGCTGATGCTGATGGTCCAAAACACTTTGAATACAAACTGACCCGAAGCAAACTCGAAGAGCTGGTCAAAGACCTGATCGATGGTGTTGCAAAACCTGTCGAAAATGCCCTGAAGGACGCTGGATTGAAGACAACTGACATCGACGAAATCGTCCTTGTCGGTGGTATGACTCGTATGCCAGCGGTCGTTGAAAAGGTAAAAGCCATCTTTGGTAAAGAACCATTGAAGGGGGTGAACCCTGACGAAGTCGTTGCTATTGGTGCAGCTATTCAAGGTGGCGTCCTCGCTGGTGACGTCAAAGACGTTCTCCTCCTGGATGTAACCCCACTATCACTCGGTATTGAAACCATGGGTGGTGTGGCAACAAAGGTTATCGAACGAAATACGACCGTTCCAACCTCTAAATCTGAAACATTCTCAACTGCCGCTGATAACCAGCCTCAGGTCGAGATTCACGTTACCCAAGGTGAGCGTGAACTTGCTGCTGACAACAAATCACTCGGTCGCTTTATCCTCGATGGGATTGCACCTGCCCCTCGTGGTATTCCACAGATTGAAGTAACCTTTAATATCGACGCTAACGGTATCTTGAACGTGACCGCCAAAGACAAGGGAACTGGTAAAGAGCAATCGATTACCATTTCGGACAGCGGTAACCTTTCAAAGGAAGATATCGAAAAAGCTGCCAAAGATGCCGAAGCGCACGCTGATGAAGACAAGAAAAAGCGCGAAGCGATTGATGCCCGAAACGGCCTGGAAAGCACTATCTACCAAGCCGAAAAAATGCCTGATGAATTCAAAGACAAGATCAGCGATGAAGACAAAAAGGTCATCACCGACGCTGTAGAAGAGGCAAAGAAGCACAAAGATTCAGAGGACAAAGAAGAGCTGGAAGCAGCCGTCAAAGCCCTGAACGATGCGATCATGCCAATCGGCGCCAAGATGTACGAAGCGGCCGCTAAAGAAGAAGCCCCAGCTGAAGGCGAAGAGAAAAAAGACGACGAACCAGTAGAAGGTGAAGTTGTCGACGAAAAAGCTGACGACAAGAAGTAATCAGTATTTTGTTGAAAAGAAGCCCTGTAATGGGCTTCTTTTATTTTATACTTGCAAACATTACATATATATTATATTGTAAAAACATGAACAGATTACATTCATACCAAATTCGTGTGTCAGCGGTCACAGGCAAGATGCTTGGCGACTTTGATACTCGTGGCATGACTTATCTTCACTCTTAATTGATTACAATATATTGACGCAAGATAAGTCTCCAAGGAAAGGAGACTTTTTCATTAGAAACTTGGAGGCTTATCTGGTCTCGAAATACGAGACCAATAAAAGAAAGGAGAGGACTATGTCATTTGGTCCCCGTATGCGGTTCATGGTCGATGAGCTTCAGATAGAACTCGCCCCGCTGAACAAGGAGGTGATGGATCAGTTTATCAGCCCTGGTATGCAACTGTTCAGCGTCACTCGTTACTTGGGACGCCGAGTAGCACCGGTACTGGAAGACGAGCTGGAATGGTTCGACAAGATACGAACTGACGTCTCGCGTCTCATCTGGGGTATCTGGCTGGTGGAAGGTGAAGAGCGGACGCTTATCGGCGAAAGCTCACTTATCGACATCACCCAGGATCACATCCGGCAGGCAACCAGCGGTTCCCTGATTTTCCGACAGGAATATTGGGGAAGAGGTATCGCCAGTGCGGCTCACAAGGCACGCACTTGGTATGCTTTCAAGCACCTAGGGCTACACCGCATCATGTCGGCAGTCATCCACGGTAACGGAGGGAGTCTCAAGGCGCTGAAGCGTTCTGGTTACACACTGGTCTATGTCGAGCGCAACACCACGTTTGGTGACGGCGCACTGCGACACCAGGACAACCTGGAATGCCTCAATCCACTTGAGTCCTTCTGGGATCAGTGGTGGCACCGCGACAAACCGACCAAAAAGGCACTAGAAGCGCGCGTTCTAACCCAGACCGTCATGGAATGGGCAGAAGCGAACGTCACGCTCCTCTGACCTTCTTAACCCCGTCACAGCCAGTGGCGGGGTTTCAACTGAACACTAAACGGACTGGGTGTTGTACACTGCATCTCAAAACGCTTTTGTGATATATTGGTAACATAGTCAAATAAGTTCAATAACACAAACATGAAGATATACCACTGGCTGTTTCCGACAAAAAAGAACAAATTTCACCCACTTGCCTTGAGGCCGGTTGGTCTTGCGATTTTCCTATTTATTTTCATTGCCATTCCACCCCTATATAACGCAGTTTCAGCAAAGCAAATGCAGGTGCTGGGGTATGCGACGAGTGTTTCGGTAAGTGATGTCTATAACCTGACGAATCAAGAACGTGGGGCGAATGGACTAGCGCCGCTTGCTCTTGATGGACAGCTCAATTCGGCTGCTTTTGCAAAGGCAAACGATATGTTCGCCGATAACTATTGGGCACACGTCGCACCAGACGGGACAACACCATGGTATTTTATTACTTCGGCTGGGTACACCTATACCTCGGCAGGTGAGAACTTGGCAAAGGACTTTAATACCTCGAGTGGGGTCGTCGCAGGATGGATGGGAAGTGCCACGCACCGTGCGAATATCCTGAACACGTCATATCAAGATATCGGAATAGCAGTCGTGAACGGCGTGTTATTAGGTTCAGAAACGACACTTGTCGTTGCTATGTACGGTGCCCGACCAGCTCCGGCGCCTACTCCAGCCCCTGCAGCTGCGATACCCAGTACACCTGCTACCCCAAGTACTCCAGTAGAAACGCCACCGATAGCCGAAACACCAACACCGACCGTCACCGAAACACCAGCCACTCAACCTGAACCAGAAATTACTTCACCAACAACAACTCAAACTCAGCCCGTCGAACAGGAACAAGGTGAAGTAGAAGGTGTCTCGACATTCTTGCCGGTAAAAGTCTATAACGGTATGAACTGGGGGCAAAAGACATCACTCGTATTATTGAGCATCCTGGCCCTGCTGTTCATCATGAAACATACTATCGTATGGCGAGCACAAAAGCGTGGCTATCGACATATATGGCTCCGTGCTCATCCACTTAGCCAGCTGGCAATGTTGAGTGCGATCGCCATCGTCACCATCTTGTCGAGTATTGGAACGATCCTATGAAAAAAGTTCATATACGTTCACTGAAGTTTCATACGATCTATAGTGTCAGTTTGGCAATTGTCTTTTTTGTTGTGATGATGGTCGTACGCGACCTGATGTTAGGCATTGCACTGGTATTGTTGCTAGCCTATGTCGTCGGGAATGGCATTATTCATGGTAAAAAGAACCAGCTAACACGCGATGGTTTGTTCGAATACGTCTTACTATCGTTGATAGTCGTGATCTTGATTCTAGGAGTGCTGTTTACGCACTAAGCGAGAGCGGCGTGGCAATGGACGAAAAACTGTTGCAACGGCAATGACACGTACAATGAGTCGGTACCCAATATAAATAGGGAAGAGCAATAATAGGCTGATCTTTTCAACGACGCTATACGCACGAGTAGATAACACAGTGCTAGCGTACAGAAATAGCAGCCCGCCGGTAATAATGGTAACGACGATGATACGCGAGGTTGGGTCGACGATGACTAAATAGGCTATCAGTAACATCAATGCGAGGGTCGATGCGACAAAAAGCCACGTTCGCTCACGTTCTCGTACTAGTCGTTCTTGTAGTCGAATCTTGTGAGTGTGGGCGTCGAGTATATAGGCCGTATTACTTTTTTGAATACGAAGTTGTCTCTGTGGTGAAGCAATAAACGACTGACGCTTGTAGATTAGACCAGATGTTTCGGATGTGTCGCCAACTGCAAATCGATCACTATCGAATGATAAGATCGCCCGAGTGATAGTATTGTCCAACTGCGCATATCGGGCCGGAATAATAACATCAGCCTTTGAAACAAATGCATCAATCGAAACCTGTGTGAACAGGTCGCGAGATAGTTGAGTATCTACAGACAGTGTCATGACAAGAGCCCCTGATGCATAGCGATGCGCAATATCCCGTATAGTCATACCGGCCTTATACGAAACGATTCGCAGGGCTAGGGTATTCTTTTTCTTGTAAGCATTTAGTTGTGTTCGCGCATTCTTACCAGCAGTGTGTTTGATAACAATAATAACTTCAAGTTTTTTGTAGTGTTGCTCTAATAAACGGTCAAGCAAGGGAACAATACTGTCCGCTCGCTTGCCTAGAGTAATGATGACACTGATTTTCTTTTGTGCGCGAAGCTTTCCAGCTGCAAGTAAGGCGCGTTGAATGGTACGATTGGTGCGAATCGCCTTTATATCTCGGACAACAGTAACAATCAATGTCACTAGTAGAATGACAGTGACGGCAATAATCAGCAGGAGCTGGGCTGGAATGGGTATCACTACGAAACCTCCAATAGGTTAAAGTACATCAGTCGACGTGACTGACTCCAAATGCCTTCACAGGTCATGACGGTCAGTTGCGGTACGTCAGGATCTTCTTTAAGCGCGGCGGTAAAGGTTGGGGCAACGAATGAATCGTGTGAATAGACATAGGTAAACGTAAGGCCGTTGCTGGTTTGGATTGTCAGTGTGTCACCAACGACGATATCTTGCATTGCACCAATCACCTGTGATTGGTTGTGTCCGTAGATAAATGTGTTTCCGCGGGTATCATTTGGTTCTGTGGTGATGGTTGCAAAGAAAACGGCGTCGTCCGTCAGCGTCCAATCTTTTGTCTGGGCATCGTACACACCGTCTTTTACAGGCAAATTAATACCTAACCGTTCAATCGAGAAGGTGACTGGGTGGCCAGTAACGATACGATGACTAAGAATTTTTACTTTCGGTGTCGTTACTACCTGTGCAATCGGCAACGGATCAGGGGCGTAAGCAGCAACGATCGTTCCGCCACCCCACAGCCCCGCACCAGCAATAACATACAAAGATACCGCCCGTATAACGAGTGGTATCTTTGTCATGAAATGCTTTAGTGCACGCATGTGCTCACTTCTTGTCCGGATTACTGACGACGAGTCAGGAATGAGCGAACAGCCAGGCTCACAAGGCCAGCGATCAGCGCTACTGATGCAACAGCAGTGGTGACAATGGCAGCAATGTTGTTGCTGGTGTATGGAAGGTTTGGAGCGGTGTCACCGAGGACATCACCTTCGTCACAAGTGACCACTTGGTCGTAGACAGTTTCTTCATCGATAACGATAACGATCTGTAGGCCTTCGTCAGTGGTGTCGTAGGTTCGGGTAACAGTTGAATCAGCTGGAACCTCGATAACCTCTTCGTTCACTGTTACTTCACCGTTGGCAAAGCCAGTGTTCGTGAGGGTGACAACAGCACCTTCAGCTGAACAAACAACGCCGTAGCTAATGTCGGCGACTTTTTCTTCTTCGCCTTCAAGGTTACAATCGTTTTCGTAGATAGCTTGGCCAGCTTCGGTCCAGTTCAGACCTTCGTGGAAACCTTCAAGTGGGGGGATGATGTCTCCCCATTCAGTTTTGTCGTCTTTGAGTTGCTGTGCAACTGCGAGGCTAGAGGCGAGTGGGCCTTGGTGCTCGTCGTAGTGATCAGCTGGGTTACCACTTTGACCTTCAACGCCATCGACTGCGTCGTCATCAACGGTAATTTGTACGTAAGGGTGAGTCGCCGAGTTAGTGCGGTGACAGATTGTAACCTTAACGTGCTCTTCGTTATCTTGTTTTGCGTAGCTTGCTTGTGGCAAGGCAATAGCAACCAAGCCAGCTAGAAGCACCAGAACAGGTACAATTAGTGTGATTTTCTTCAACATTATACATCTCCCTTTCACGCTCTCTTATTACATAAGAGAATTACATGTTATTATTATATAATACCTAATTAGATTTAATGTCAATATTATTATATTGCTTATGCTTATAACAGAGGTTGAAAAACTAAGAATATCGGAATAACTACTTCTGTGTCGTCTGATTTCTAACTCAAACAGTTATGTAGTAAAAAGAATTTGGCACTCTAGACTTTTGAGTGCTAGTCTTTTATACTAATAACAGATGAGCAAACGTGATTATTACGAAGTACTCGGTGTTTCTAAAGGCGCCAGTGCAGATGAAATTAAAAAGGCTTTTAGACAAGCTGCGGTCAAACATCACCCTGATAAAGAGGGTGGGGATGAAGCCAAGTTTAAAGAGATTAACGAAGCCTATGATGTCCTTAAAGATGCCCAAAAACGTCAGCGCTACGACCAGTTTGGCCACGCTGGTGTTGGTGGATCTGGCGGCGGCGGATATGGAGGTGGTAGTACTCCATTCGAAGGTTTCCAAGGTCAAAACGTTAACTTTGACTTCGGTGAAGGTTTGGGTGATATCTTTAGCCAGTTCTTTGGTGGTGGTCAGCGCAACCAAGCTCCGCAACGCGGACGTGATGTCGAAGTCAGCTTGCAATTAACCTTTGAAGAAGCCGTGTTCGGTGTCGAACACGAATTTAACCTTGATATGGACGACGAATGTTCGCACTGTCACGGTACAACCGTCGAGCCAGGCCACGAAATGAAAACTTGCCCAACCTGTCACGGGGCTGGCCAGCAGACTCGTGTCATGAATACTATGTTCGGTGCAATTCAGCAGAACGTCACCTGTGAGACCTGTCATGGACGTGGAAAAGTTCCTGAAAAGGTCTGTACCGTCTGTAACGGTAAGGGTACCGAGCGACGTAAACAATTGATTAAATTAAAAGTACCCGCTGGTATTGATGATGGCGCAACGATTCGTCTATCAGGTCGCGGTGAAGCTATCGGTGCTGGTCAAAAGGGAGACTTATACGTCAATATCCGCGTAAAGGCGCACAAACATTTCACTCGCGAAGGCGATATTATCTTGTCTGAAGCACATGTTGATATGGTTGGCGCTGCCCTTGGGACTGAAATCGACGTCGAAACCGTCGATGGTATGGTAACGATGAAGATACCTGCCGGAACACAGTCGGGTACTGACTTTAAACTATCTAATCACGGTATACCACACGTGAACACCGATAAAAGGGGACCACACATTGTGAATATTATTGTTGATACCCCAACCAAGCTATCGCGAAAACAAAAGGAAATTCTCGAGAGTCTGCGAGACGGTTCGTAATGCCACACACGCTTAAGGATGAACTCATTCGGCGGGGCTATGTCTACAGTGAAAGAATACTTGATCGACGATATAAACAATTCTTTACTCCTGGGGGCAAGCTTGTTATTACCAAGGGTGGATACTATGACTATCCGTTCGTCACTCAAACGACCAAGAAAATAAGTAAGGACAAAACTCTTAGCTATAAATTCGCGATCAATGAAGGGATAAATGTTCCCAAGTCATTACAAACATCCAATCTAGCGCAGGCTGAAGCGTTCCTTGAGACGTATAAAAAAGTTATCGTTAAACCGGCAGAGCTCGGAGGGAGCAAGGGCCTGACCGTTGATATTACAGATAACGATTCCTTGAAAAAGGCTATTGAAAAAGCAACATTTAATGGTGAAACGCCACTCATCCAAGAGCAGTTTATTGGTGAGGAGCTTCGCATGACGATCCTTGAAGGAAAAGTCTGTTCGGCGATGTTACGCAAAACTCCTCGAGTTGTTGGTGATGGTACGCATACTATTCAACAACTGATTGAAGCTGAAAATATCGAGCGCTCAAAGCTGTCTTTTCCGCTTATTACCTATCCTCAACTCGAGGCGTCTATGTTTGTCGAGGGTTTGTTTTACAGCCAAGACGTTCCTGACGAGGACGAAATAGTAGAGCTTAGTCGTGCCACGGTTATAAAAAGGGGCGCCTCGTTATATGGTGTACTCGAGGAAGTCCATCCGAGTTATATTGCCATTGCCGAGAAACTCGCTGCGCAACTCAACCCTCCTATGCTGGTTGTTGATCTGATGGTGAAAGATCACACAATTCCTGCTACTGATTCAAACTATATTTTCTTAGAGTTTAATACGTCACCTTCACTCTATATCTACTCGTCAATCCGGAGTGGTGATCGCCCCGATGTGATCTCAAAATTTGCCGACCTGGTCGATACTTATGCCTCACTCTGTAAATAAAGCGTAAGTATATTGCATTTTATAGCGATTTATGCTATAATTACTACCCATGAGCACAGAATACGAGAAAACCGCCCTGCTTGCCCTATCTGCCATTGCTGAAGACTCTTCTGAACAGGAGGGTCTACTTAGTTGGCCGTCGCCATCACGATAAAATGGCAAAACAGATTAGTCGTATCGCATTAAGTTAGTATAATAACAAGGCAAGGAGTCATTATTATGAGCGTCGTTCCTATCATTTCTGTCACCGGTACAAAAGGCAAAACTACTACCGTATCAGTTATCGCTGATGTTCTTCTTGCTTTGCAAAAAAATGTACTGAAAGTTGATACCACTGGACACTTTTTGAACGGTGAACGTCGCAGTACACTCGAGGAATCGAAAGCTGCCTGGCGACTAGTTCCGAGTGTCGCCCCCGGTCGTTATTTGTGGGAGTTTCATGCCCAACCCGAACTCAAGGAAAACGGTGTTGCCGTCCTCGAGTGTTCCCTTGGTTGTAGTGCTGCGTCTGGTTTGGCATATCGTTACCACAAAGTAGGCGTATTCCTGAACGTCTTTGAAGACCATCTTGGTTCTTCGGACCGTATTCAGACAAAAGAAGATATTGCCCGGGCTAAAGAATTTATTTTCTCACGCTTATTACACCAAGATTCATACGCAGTCTTTAATGCTGATGACGCCTTGGTCGTTGATCGTCTACAAGTTGCTCCTAAAATAGGTGTTAACTTGGTGCCATTTGGTCTTCATTTTAGTGAATTTAATCTTGCAAGTCATCTTGAAAATGGTGGGGTTGCTGTAACACTGAATGACAATAAAGAAGTAGTCCTGCGCACAAAGGAAGGGGATAGGATTGTTGTTAATCTCGTAAATATCCCGTGGACCTTTGATGCCAAATTCATGCCATCGATCTGGAATATGATGGCCAGCGTCGGTGCGTTATATGGATTCTTTGACGGTACATTACCAGAGGGCACTCGTGAAGCGTTTGAAGCGGTCCGTCTCGACCCTTACGGTGGGCGCCTGACTCTTCTTGAAAATGAAGCCGGTGTTAAAATCTTGGCTGACTATGCTCACGAAAAGATTTCACTGGGTATGGTAGCTGAACTTGCTAAGACGAAAGTAGCCGAAGGAGGCAAAGTTATTGGTGTGGTTCGCCTTGCCCATGACCGAACCGATGAGTTGATGCGTGAAACTGGCGAGGTTATTGGGAACGCCTATGATCAACTAGTTGTCTATGACAAAATTGATGGTCATTTCCGAAAAGCTGCGCCAAAGAACACGAAGTTTGTCGAAGTGGATGGTCGTACGTCTCGGATCTTGGCTGATGCTATCGCTAGCGTTAATCCCAACGTCGAGCGTATCGTCCGTGAAGATGAAGCGTTGCAACGTGCTGCTGAAATTGCTCAACCTGGCGATGTGGTCGTGGTAATTGTAAACGATGACATTGTTCGTTCAATCGGATTTATTAAAGAATACTTTAAGGCGGACTTTATATAATGGAAGACAAGACCCTCACAACTATCGGTCGTGCTGAAAAGGTTAATCTCATTGATCTTGGGTTTAATCATGTCCCAGCAAAAGTAGATACAGGCGCAGACGCTAGTAGTATTTGGGCGCATAGCATTAATCAAGACAATGACAAACTCGAAGTCATTTTCTTTGGACCAGAATCACCGTACTATGACGGACAGGTCCATAAATTTCCAAAGAGTGCCTACAGTATTACCCGTGTTTCAAGTTCGTTTGGTCATCGAGAAATCCGTTATAAACTGAAGCTAAAAATTAAGGTAAAGGGGCGTATAATTAACGGGAGCTTTACCCTTTCCGACCGAAGTGCTAAACTTTACCCGATTCTGTTAGGCCGTAGTCTGTTAAAGCATAAATTTATTGTTGATGTTTCTAAAGGAAGACCACTGGTTGCCGAAGAGAAAGAACGCAGAGCAAAACTTAAAGAAGAAATTCTGAAATTAGATGAGGAATCATAATGAAAATCGCTATTTTATCTAAGGGCGCAGCCAATTACACTACACAGCGACTGAAAGAGGTTGCAAAGGCTCGCGGACACGAAGTGCGCATTATTAACTATGCAAAATGTTATGTTGCGATCGAGAAAGACAAACCAGTCATTCGTTATAAGGGTGAAACACTTGAGCATTTTGATGCGGTGATTCCTCGTATTGCGCAGAGCTACACGAAGTATGGGACAGCGATTGTTCGTCAATTCGAGAGTCAAGGTACATTTACGACCGCTAGCTCGATTGCGATTAATCGTTCCCGTGACAAGCTTCGTGCGTATCAGATCCTCGCTAAAGCTGGCGTGGCGATTCCAAAGACGGTTTTCGCCCGCGAAACTGCGAACTTTGAAGACGTCATTGAACTCGCTGGTGGTACACCACTGATTATTAAGGTTGCTCGTGGTACCCACGGCAATGGAGTGGTACTGGCCGAAACGCCAAAGGCAGCCAAAGCCGTCATGCAGGCCTTTTATGTTGAAGGTGTCAACTTCCTTGTGCAAGAATTTATCAAAGAATCTGCCGGTGAAGACATTCGTGCCTTAGTTGTTGGTGGTCGTGTTGTCGCCAGTGTGAAACGTCAGAGCCTCGACGATGATTTCCGTTCGAACACTCACCAAGGTGGTGTCGGCGTGGTCGTCAAACTAACTGATGAAGAAAAGAAAACTGCTATTCGTGCCGCCAAAGCGATGGGACTCCCTATTTGTGGTGTCGATATGATGCGCAGTAGCAATGGCCCGCTGGTACTCGAAGTAAACTCTTCAGCGAGCCTGAAGACTCCAGAGAAAATTACCAAGCGTGATGTCGCAAGTCAGATCATTGAATACGTCGAAATCAACGCCAAGCGTTCAAACAAAAAAGACAAAGTCGGTGCGTAAGCCATAACTGCTATAATATGCTCATGGTAGAACGACTATGAGCATATGGCGACCAAGTACAACGGCGATCTTGATGACCGGTGTCGTAGTGGTGGTTATTGCTGCGGCTGTGTCGTTTATGATATCTCATTTTCAACCTCGAACCGAGGTTCGTTTGAGTTCAGGAGTATTTCACTTGAGGCTCGCGGCCGATGAAGCATCTCGAGAAAAAGGGCTCTCTGGTGTCGAGTCACTGACGTCCGATGACGGGTTGCTAATGACCTTCGATACAGATGACAAATGGGCTATCTGGATGAAAGGCATGAAGATTCCACTCGACATCGTCTGGCTGGATAGCTCGAAAAAAGTTATCTACATCGTCAAAAGTGCAGCGCCTGAATTATCGACCGATAAAGTGTTTACCCCAGCCGAAAAGGCTAGGTATGTTATCGAGTTATCAGCCGGTACAACACAACAATATGGCATCAAATTAGGAGATCAAGCAACGTTTAACGAACGAGGGGCCCAATAACATGACTGTTATTATTGTATTAGGTATACTGTCGATCGCACTATTTCTTGGTGCTTTTTTATCAAAACGTCGATTTGGATTATTAGGCCTAGCGCTTACTGCGGGCGCAACACTAAGCACTATATGGAGCTACGATGCAGGACTGGTCATTTCCAGTACGGGTCTTGTTCCGAACGGTCCCTTTACTAATGCGGTTTCCTTGTCATTGATCGTATTACTGCCAGCGATCATCCTTTTGTTTCATGGATACACCTACAAAGAAAATGCTGCTCGGGTAATTGGGTCGCTATTCTTTACGATTTTAGCCCTCGCATTCTTGATCGAACCACTTCGCTTCGCCTTGCCTCTTGAGGGAACGGGCTTTGATATATACAAGTGGTTAACCGACTATAAAGAGGTAATTATTAGTGTTGGTGTCGTCATTGCCATCGTTGATCTTTTCTTTACCAAGCCTGCAAAATTAGCCGAAAAAGACAAAAAGCGCTAGCATTGACACGTCACCCCTGTTGCGGTATAGTTTAATGAGCTTTTTGCTGATGTATGGGACCGTAGCTCAGCTGGTTAGAGCACCTGCCTTTTAAGCAGGGTGTCGTGGGTTCAAGCCCCACCGGTCCCTCCAAGTAGAAACGCTATAATGAACCGGGGTTCAAGCCCTCATACGCTTGTCCTCCATATAAAGAACACTTCTCGATCGCTACCGGAAGTGTTTTTTATTTGGCAAAATTTTATCACCGTTTAAGATCCGTTTGTCATGATGGAATTATGTGGAAAGGATTGCTGCAGAAACCGATTCACATATCATGGCTGATTGCGATTTGCTGTCTAGGGTTCGTTCTGGGTGTTATGGTTGCACTTTGGTGGCAAAATTCATCACCCATACTACTCGTACTGTCTACATGTGTGCTAATTGGGGCACTGTGGAGGCGCCGTGTCTACTGTACGACGCTTTGTATGGCAGGCGGCATCCTTTTAGGGTGTTGGTACGGTTCGTTGGCACGAGGCGAGCTAGAGGTGTATACATCGCTATTCGCATCGAACATTTCGATAACTGGCAACGTAAAGGAAGATCCAACTCGAAACGCCAAGAATCAACTGGTACTCCAGCTTGATCACATCGAAATCGACAAACATTACTTAGTAGGAACAGTGTGGGTAAGTATTCTCGGATATTCCGATATTAAGCGTGGTGATATCGTCACTGTATCGGGCATATTCGACAAAGGCTTTGGTACATTCGCCGGTGTAATCTACACTGCCAAGGTCGTAAGTATTCAGCGACCAGAGCCAGGTGATGTAGGTCGCAAGGTTCGGGACTGGTTCGCGTCGTCGATCCGACGAGCGATACCTGAACCGCAGGCTAGTCTAGGGATAGGTTATTTGACTGGTCAGAAAAGTGCCCTACCAACTGAATTATCCGAAGCATTACAAATTGCCGGGTTAAGTCATGTCGTTGTCGCCAGTGGTTATAATCTGACGATCCTTGTGCGACTTGCACGGCGGCTATTTATGCGCATCTCAAAGTTTGTATCGGCGCTGGCGTCGTCGATTATGATAGCTAGCTTTGTTGCAATGACTGGACTTAGTCCTAGTATGAGTAGGGCGGGGTTGGTGTCAGGTCTAAGCTTGATATCGTGGTACTACGGTCGGCGTTTTCACCCGTTTGTACTATTGCCACTGGCGGCTGCGATTACTGTAGCGTTTCAACCCAGTTATGCATGGGGTGATGTTGGGTGGCAGCTAAGTTTTTCTGCCTTTGCTGCCGTCATGATCGTCGGCCCATTATTGCAACGGTTTTTCTTTGGCGAAAAAGAACCCGGCATAATTCGTCAGATACTGGGTGAAACGGTCGCAGCTCATATTGTTACGATTCCGATTGTTGTTGCGTCATTTGGGGTCATTTCAAATGTTGCGATTATTGCTAATCTGCTGATCGTGCCGTTAGTGCCGCTGGCGATGTTATTGACGTTTATCTCGGGCATCGCTACTTTGATTTTAGACCCGATCGCGTCAATCATCGCATTGCCGGCGACGTGGCTACTGACCTATATGACGACAACGGCAACGTATCTTGCTGATTTGCCGTGGGCGCAAATCGAATTTAGTGCGTCGTGGTGGATGATTCTGCTTTACTACCTATTCTTGATCATCATTTGCATAATGATGCAACGAGTCAGCAAGTTCCAACTGCGAGAAGTAAATATTGTTGCTTAGCGTGGGCGGTCTTTGGCAACATCGCGAGCCAGACCGACGAATAGGTCATCGATCAGGTCAGTACTAAATTCGCCGTATCGTTTTGTGACAGCAGTATGAATGAGGAAATCTGCGACCTTAGGATTCTTTGGGAGGATCGAGCCGTGTAGGTAGGTACCAATTACGTTTCGGTAGCGTGCGCCTTCGTGTCCATCACCAGCATTGTTACCGGCGCCTTTGATCGTCTTTGCAAAAGGAATGGCAGTTTTACCAAGATAGGTCTGCCCGCTGTGATTTTCGTAGCCGATGATGTCACCGAATTCTTCACTGTGGGTAACGATGTTTCCGATCAAGCGTTCGTTGGTGCCGAATGTTTCAACGTCTAGAATGCCGATTCCTTCGAGGGTTTTTTCGTCAGAGGTTTTGAAGAATTTTCCGAATAGTTGATACAGTCCACAGACGACGAGCATCGGAACGTCGGCGTCGGCCCATTTCTTTAGCTGGGGACCGATCTTTAAAAGGTCGGCATGAATCTTTTCCTGTCCGCTATCTTGGCCACCACCACCGATAATGATGTCGACATCAGTCGGTAGGCTGTCGCCGGGGTTATAGGTGATGATGTTTGGCTGGTAGCCGTACCATTCAAGTCGCCTTTGAAGCACTAGTAGGTTTCCGTGGTCACCGTAAATATTCATATCGTTTGGATATAACTGCAAGATAGTGACGATTTGTTTACTCATGATATAACCTCTACATCGGTGATCTTTGATAGTTCTTTTCGTAGCGCCAGCATGGCTGTATAGGTACAATAGATTCGTTTAGGAGTGTCTTTGTTCACTTCGATGAATTGACGAAGGGCGAGAGCGAGCTCGGGTTCGATGTGGGTGATAGCCACTTCGTCGTACTGCAATCGGAGTGCCATATCATAGGCGCGAATACCGGATACTTCGGCGACACCTTCACTAGCCAGACTGGTAAAGTCGACGTCCCATAGCCATGACATGTCTCGTCCATCGGCATAGTTATCGTTAATAGCGATCATTGTGGCATAACCAGCTGGTGAAAAAGACTGCAGGCCTAGGCGAAAGCCTGAAGGATTCTTTACCAACACGAGTTCGAGGGGTTGTCCGCCAACTTCAAGTTGTTCGCCACGACCGAACGCAGGCGTAACAGTAGATATAGTTGAAAGAACTTTCGATGCATCAATGTCTTTGTCGAGGATGGCATAGGTAAGGGCGATCGCAGCAGCGCTATTAAACACATTGTAAATGCCGTTGAGCTTTAATGATGTTGATACTTCGTGTCCACCTAAGCTATAAGTCGCATAGTTTTTGTCGTAAGCAGTTAATACGACAGTAGCTTCGGGCCGTTTCGTTTTCTTTACGATACCTCCACGCATGTCGTCATCACTAGGGAAGGTAGCAAGTAGCTCATCGCTTAGGCCAAAGAAATCTACCTTTTGATCATCCAGCATGGCTTTGATACTGGCAACTCGACGATCTTCACGGTTAAGAACGACAGTGTTGGTGGTTGCTTGGGCAATACTCGCCAGCATTTTCGCCGTGGCATCGATTTCGCCGAAACGATCGAGTTGGTCGCGCATGACGTTAAGGATCAGGCTGTAGCGTGGTGGTATAGTTTGGACGAATTTTACGGCGTGGGCTTCGTCGAGTTCAAGGACGGCGATATCTGCATCGAGGTGACCTTTGACATTAATGTCCCCTAGCAAGGCAGCCGCGACACCGCGAGTGAAATTACTGCCGGTTCGATTGGTGAAGACTTTTAATCCTTGGGCTTCAAGGAGGGCAACGACCATTTTTGTGGTGGTAGTTTTACCATTAGTGCCACTAATGACAACGATACCTTTAGGAAGTGTTGATAGTGTTCTTTTAATAAAGTCTGGGTCGATCTTCTCGACAAATAGTCCTGGAAGGGCCGAGCCTCCGCCGCGAAGACGCATCGCATAACGGACCGCTTTTCCAAAGATAACAACAAAGGGGTGAGGCATATGCACCATTATATCGTATAATGATGGTATGTTTTTGGTGGGAATGATCACCTGGTGGTACGGTCGTGGATGGCAAGGGCAATTCGACCGTGTAAAGCACCGTTTAGCGGGGATGGCTGAGTTTTTTTCTATAGGCCAGCTCTTCAGGACCTTCTTTTCACCTTTCCGTCAGATATCTGCCGGACAAATGGGCGGTTCATTAGGTATCGTGATTCGATCTTTCTTTGATCGGGCTTTGTCTCGCGTTATCGGATCGATTGTACGAAGTATTACGATTCTCTCTGGCTCTATTATTATTTTGCTTCAGGTAATCTATGAAGGGCTCATATTATTGTTCTGGTTTGCGCTTCCACTGTTCCCGATAGTTGGCTTGACAATGATGGCAATTGGATGGGTACCATCATGGACGTAAAGTTATTTAACGGTAAGAGTCGTCGAGCGCATCTTGCTCGATTGGCGCAGGGACTATCGCCATGGATAAAAACGTTCGAAGCGGCAACCGTCTTACTATTGATCGGGGGTATCACCCTTCTTATAATTGAGAATGCTATTGGTTGGGCGCTCATCGGACTGACGGCTATACCGGCCATGGTTGTGCAGTGGTACGAATATGGACTGCGTAAAATTCCTCCAGTAAAAAACGGCCGTACTATCGATGATCTGATGGAAAGTCAGATTCTTGGGTTGCTTCCCATACAACCAACACCAAAAGATATCGCGAGCGTTCTTAGTCGGGCAGATGGAGGATTGTTCTTTGCTACACGATTCGGCATTGGCGGAGGCTTTTTGGAACAAGTTGTTTCAAACGAGCGCCAAGATACGAAACCTATCTTCGAGGAAGCCCTCTCGATCGCAAGTACGGTAGGGAATCGGATAACGGCTGGTGTATTGATACTGGCGATGGTGCGACAACTTCCTGGTAGAAAGACGTTACTTGGTCATTTACAACTCGATGAGGATGACTTGGTCCGCGGAATTAATTGGTATCACCGTATGCGTGACATGATCGATACTAGCCAAACCAGGTCGCACCGCCCAGGGGGGATCGGTCGAGACTGGTCATTTGGTTGGATTCCTACCTTATCTCGATTCGGTGAGAACATTTCAGAGTACGGTATTCGAAAAACAGATATTCATAGCGAAGCGATCAATCAAATTATTCGTGCACTCGATGGAAACTCGGGGAGTGTCACGCTGGTTGGTCAGAACGGCGTGGGCAAAACTGAAATAATGTATGAACTTGCTTCTCAGCTGATGGATCCAACTATCGAAACTCCTGAACGTCTGCGGTATCATCAGATTTTTATGCTGGACGCTAATCGTCTGTTAGCGGTTGCGAGTGAACGAGGAGAACTGGAAGGTTTGATTAATGCACTTCTCGGTGAGGCGTACGCTGCTAAGAATATTATCATCTGCTTAGATAACGCGCAGGTGTTCTTTGAAGATGGAGTCGGGTCCGTCGATATTACTAACATACTTATGCCAGTACTCGAAGCAAGGAGTTTGCCAATTATTCTTGCGATGGACGAGCAACGCTTCTTGCAGATAAGTAAGCGAACACCATCGCTGACGAATGTCATTACTCGTGTAAACGTTCATCCAACCAGTGAGTCAGATACCCTAAAGGTGCTACAGTACAAAATTCCATTGATCGAGTATCGTCGAGGTGTGACATTTATGTATCAGGGGCTTCGTGAAGCCTATAAATTAGGAGGTCGATATATATATGACACCGCAATGCCCGGTCAAGCGATCTCACTACTCGAGGCGGCAACTGAATATGCTGAGGATGGCTATGTGACAGCAAAGTCAGTTGGTATGGCAATCGAGAAAACGATTGGGGTAAAAACGAATAATGTTGATGATGAGTCTGAGCGTGAAACTCTTTTGAATATGGAGTCATTGATTCATAAGCGCATGATTGGCCAAGAGCGAGCGGTGACGGTTGTCTCGGACGCACTGCGTCGCGCTCGGTCCGGAGTGCGTAATCAGAAACGACCAGCTGGAACATTCCTGTTCCTTGGTCCCACTGGTGTCGGTAAAACGGAACTCGCAAAGTCACTTGCGGCCGTGTACTTTGGTGGTGAGGACCGCATGATCCGCCTTGATATGAACGAGTTCGTGTCGCCCGATGATGTTGCGCGGCTGATTGCCGATGGTGCCGATGATCCTTCGAGTTTGACGGCGCAGGCAATGAAACAACCGTTTAGTGTCGTTCTGTTAGATGAAATTGAAAAAGCTCATTCCAGTGTTCTGACGACCCTTCTGCAACTACTCGATGAAGGGATTTTGCGAGATACGCGTAATAGGGAAGTGAGTTTTCGTGACACGATCGTCATCGCCACCAGTAATGCTGGGTCCGATCGAATTCAGGAATATATTCATCGTGGGTACGACCTGCAGGAATTTGAAGAGTCATTCTTAAACGAGCTGATTAGCAGTCATGTATTCCACCCAGAATTCTTGAACCGATTTGATGAAATGATTATCTTTGCTCCGTTGACTAAACCTGAACTGCTACAAGTAGTGGATCTGATACTTGCTAGTGTGAACAAGAACCTCGAGGAACAGAGCATTTCGGTGACGGTAAGTGACGAAGCTAAGGATTATTTGGTTGAAGCTGGCTATGACCCACGCCTTGGTGCTCGACCGATGCGTCGTGTGGTACAACGAGCAGTTGAAAATACTGTTGCAAAACAAATGCTTTCAAAACAAGTAGAGGCAGGGGCGACAATTGAGATAACCCTCGAACAGGTTACTTCAATGTTAGAGTCACACAAAAAAGCTCAGAAAATGATTGATGAGGCACAACCAGAAAACCAAGAAAACAAATAGTCCGGAAATATCCGGACTATTTTAATGTCTACTTGGGGCGAATGATGGGGATCGAACCCACTACCTACGGAACCACAACCCGTCGCTCTAACCAGATGAGCTACATCCGCCAAACAGTATGTATTGTAACAGATGTAAGCAGATAAGAAAATATGGTATAATGGCTTAATTCGCGGGCGTCGTATAATGGCTAATATGTCTGCCTTCCAAGCAAACGATGAGAGTTCGATTCTCTCCGCCCGCACCAAGAAAAAAAGTTATCCCTGCGATAACTTTTTTTCTTGGTATGTGTCGTGGGGGATTTGAACTCTCATCAGCGAACGAAGTGAGCCAGATGAGAGTTCGATAGCGAGGAGTAGGACAGAAAAGTTTACTTTTCTGAACGCGACGATGATATACCTTAGTATTCTCTCCGCCCGCACCAAAGAATTTATACTTAAAGACTCTATTTGGTTGAGTCTTTTTGTTTATGTTTGCAAACTACGTATTTCGATACTATAATTCGCTGAACATGACAGGAATTGTTTCATTTGAAAATATTCAAGATATGCATTCAGTGGCCGAGAATTTTTCGAGTTCTTTGTCTCATCCTGATAATGCGGATATAGCAAAAGACTTTCCAGGTACTGTCCGTCGGTATGCGGGTGATGTCGAAGATGTTTATGCGGAACTTATGAAGACACGCGAGCAATGCCAGGACGGTACACGAGAACAATTTATTGTTTACGCTGGAGAGATCGCCGTTGGTCTATCTGCAATTCAGTTGGTTGACGAGCCGCCGGAGGGCATCGATGTAGGTATTCCTAATTTGAGTGGAATGATCTTTAGCCCATGGCGAGGTAAGGGATTCGGTAGCCTGTCCTTAAAGTACAGATTAGATATCGTTGATGAACGATTCGGTGGCAGAGCTTACTCGCTAGTGAGAAAAGATAATACTATTTCGCAAAAATTAGTAGAATCGAATGGCCTTTTTGTTGTTGGCGAAGATGACATGCGACTCACTTACTCATATGACCGGATGGGTAAATAAAGTTCGGACAGCGTCTACGATGGTACATTACAGATAGACCATTGGAGACGTCAGAACTTTCTGGCGTTTTTGTTATACTTTAGCTATATGAAGTATTCTCAAAAATACACACTCGTAGCATTTCTGAAACCGATAGAAGTTGGTACTGAATTTGCAATGGTTGATTGGCCTCTACATGTGACACTTGCAGATGTCTTTGCTATTGGACTCGATACCGCAATCGAGCAAAAACTTACAGATTTATTAGCAAGGCAATTACCTATTAGTTCGTCCGTAGGTGAAGACGCAACTTTAGGCACTACAAGAGTAGCTTTAATTAACAATAATAGTAAGCTTCAAGACCTTCATGATAAAATCGTAGATTTATTGGAATTAAATGGCGCTGAGTTTAATACGCCTGAATTTACAGGGAAGGGCTTTTTGCCTTACTCAACAATACAGAAATCTGGGAGACTAAGTACGGGGGATGAGTTTAAAATCACTTCTGTCTCACTCGTTGATATGTTTCCTGAAGGCGAGTGGCAGCAACGAAAAGTATTAAACAACTTCAATTTGAACAAGCGTAGTTCTGACTTCGGCGAGAATCCCGCACCATAGAAATTATAAAAGATGTCAGTACGAACATCTTTTTACTACCTAGACTATTTATTTCTTAAAACTTTGCGTTCATCAATAGCGATTGGGTAAATACCATCAAAGCACGCTGTCGAAAAGATGTCGGCAGGTCGTTCGGTCGATCGGATCATACCGTCGTACGAAAGGTAGCCAAGCGAATCAACACCAAGATGTTTTCGTATGTTGGCAGTTGTCATACGATAAGCGATTAAGTCCTTTTGGTTCGGCAGGTTAATACCGTAGAAATCAGGGTATATGACTGGCGGTGAACTAATTAATATATGCACTTCCTTAGCGCCGGCTTCATATATCATGGTGGCAATCTTTTGGGTGGTTGCTCCACGTACAATCGAATCATCAATCAAGATGACTTTTTTATCTTTTAAGACGCCCGGGATTGGATTCAGTTTCATCTTTAAGTCTTGATCACGCAACTGGACGGACGGTCGAATAAAGGTTCGGTGAATGTAACGATTTTTGATTAATCCCATTTCAAATGGAATGCCACTGGCCCTAGAATAGCCAATAGCTGCTGGAATCGCTGAATCAGGAACGGGTACCACGATGTCTGCATCGATTGGCCATTCCTTAAATAGTTCTTTACCCATGTTCTCACGGACTTGGTTGACGCTTAGGCCTTCGATAATACTGTCGGGCCGGGCGAAGTATACAAACTCAAAGATATCGATTTTGAGGTTTCCGGGTACAACCTGATGCGAGCGCAAGCCATTTTTATCGATAACAATCATCTCACCTGGTTTCACGTCGCGAATGAACGTCGCACCGACGGTATCAAATGCACAAGTTTCAGAAGACACGACATAGCCGTCACCTAACTTACCGATCGAGAGGGGACGGATGCCGCATTCATCACGAAAAGCAACGAGCCTGTCGGTGGTCATAGCGACTGATGCGAAGGCGCCAGTAAATAACGGGTACGAACTGATAACGGCTTGGTCCAGGGATTGATCGTCTTGCTCCATAAATACAGCAATGGCTTCGGCCATCATTTCAGAGTCGTTGAGGGTGTTGATGGAAATACCGAAACAACGTTCGGTTAAAAAGGCTTCGAGCTTGTCGGTGATAGGCAGGTTGCCATTATGTGCAAAAGCGATCTTTGCTTCACGCTTCAAGACAGGTTGCAAGTGAGCGCCATCGCCGGCACCAGAGGTTGAGTAGCGGTTGTGCCCAATGGTAATACCACCGACTAATCGTTCAAGGTCATCTGGGTGATAGACACTGGCGACTAGCCCTGACTTGGCATGATGATGAAATAATCGTCCGTCTGACGACACGATACCAGAACTCTCCTGTCCGCGGTGCTGTAGTGCCCATAGTCCGTAGAAGGTCGTTCGAGCCGCATCATCGCCGGTTCCAAACGTAGCAAAGACTGCGCATTTTTCGTGCAATTCCTGGTCAAAGACACTCGCCATATTTCCCCTACATCAATCCCTATGGTTATGCTTGTCGTACTTAGGTTTATTCTAGCACAGTGCAAAAACGTACCTGTATGATTATGATGTGATTGCGTCAGTCATCATTGTCGAGATGATGGTTGAGTAGACTTTTAGGGCATCTTGTTCGTATTCGTTTGAAACGAGAGCGTAGTGTTCCATCATGATCCCATCGTTTACTTCCATGACCTTTAACTGGCCGTCTTCTAATTCAATAATGTCGACAGCCGCCAGTCGGAGCGCGAGTACGTTGCAGGCTTTTTTTGCGAGAATTTGTAAGTCATCGGACGGCATTAGTTTGCTAGGGGTTGCCCCTAGGCCGAGATTGAACATCAATAGCCCATCGATCATCACGGGGTGTTTTTCGTAGGCAAGTAATATCTCGCCGTCTAGTACGATCAATCGTACTTCTCGTTTTATAGAAACGAAAGGAGAGACAGCCCAACCGTCGGCTATTTGCGAACTCATCCAATCGCCGGCCTGATCTTGGTTTGGAAATAGTCTAACACCAATGCCACCGCTGCCAACCAGTGGTTTTACGACAACTTGATTATAATCAGGATGTTGCCAGTCGTAGGTTGTATTCTTTGTTCTGACTAATGCGTGAGGAACGACCGGTACTTTATGAGCTGCTAGTATCATCGATGCGGCTACCTTATCTTCAGTTGTCTGCGCGGCGACGCCACTGTTCAAATCAAACTTGTAGCCGAGGACGCGACGGGTTACCTTACCTCGTGATAATTCGAATAACCAGTCGTTTGAAAACGACTTTAGGGTGATCGACTGCTCGTCACAGATGTGTCGCAAGGCCTTCACTAGCCAACGATCCTTGATGTATTCTCCAGCAATCATGTCGTCTAGTATACCTTCTTTGCTATAATGAGCCCACGCCCCGGTAGCTCAGTTGGATAGAGCAGAGGACTTCTAAGCCTAAGGTCGCAGGTTCAATTCCTGCCCGGGGTACCAAATTCTGTTTTTAAATTTTAACTGATGGTATTGTCTATTGCACTTATGCTATAGGGGATTTATCATAAGACTGATGAATATCCGCATCGGGCATTCCGTAAATATAGGAAATGTGGTATAATAAGCTTATGTTAAGAGAGACCGTGATCAATCTGCAGTCCATATTTGTATCCCCTTCTGAAGTAGAGGCGTATCGTCATATGATTCCCCTTCAAGTGTCAATTCAATATAAGATTAATGATGGAAACTACATTGCCTTTTTAGAGGCTGTGGATGATAAGAAGATTAGAGGCCTACTAATTACCGAAGGTAAATCAGAAGAAGAATTAAATCGTAATTTGAACCAATTAATCTATATGAATGCTAAAGTTCCCGAAAAGGTACGTCCTTATTATGGAAATATGTTCAACTTTAGAATTAACGAAAACGCTGCTAAATCTGGCGAATTAGTTCTCGCCAGAGCTTAATTATGGCTGGCGGATTTTATAAGCCGTCCAGTTATAAAAATTTTGTTAAATTCTTTAAAGCTCATGGATTCAAGGTACGCCAGGATGGTGGACATATGGTCGGCGTGCATCCAGCAAATGAAGAGGTAGAGTTGGCTGTGCCAAGACATAACCCGATTAGTAATGGCGTCACTCAACAGCTTTGCAAAAAGCTTGTAGAACTCGGTTATACACCGGAAGAAATTAAGAAATACATTCTTAAGTAATTTTTATCAGCAGTAACTATCCACCAGTAAAGTTCTAACTTTGACTTGAACGCTGTACCAAAATTATTAAGTCGATACCCTTTGAAATAAATGTCTATGGTAATATACAAGCATGGATCCTTTAGAAAAAACTGAAAATCGATTACCTCAAGTAAGTTACGTTCCTCCCAATTCTGGAATTGTGAAAAACGTAACATCAAATTTCTCAAGTTGTTTTTTAGACTTCTCCGATAATAAATTGACACTTTTTGAGGCGGACCATAATGAAGATAGTCTCGATAGCGGCAAGCCTTACATTGGTGATACTATTCTTGAAATCGGATTCGATAAGATACAGAAGGTGAGTGGTGGGCAGTCAACTTTGGGTATTTATGTCGATAACCAACGGCACCTATTTAGATTCATTACCACAGGTTATATTGATATCATGGAGTCTCCCCGACCAAATATTGAATATGAAAAAAAATACATTATTCCAATAGTTGATGCCATGAGAGCAAGCGGCGTTGAGGTAAAGTATAGGGGAACAAAAGCTCTCTTCTTCCTCGCGCTTGCTATGATCGCCGGAGGCTGTCTTATCATTATGATTATCCTACCGATTTATGTGATTTATTTTAAATAAGCAATATTCTAACTTTCATCAGAGTGCCGTACCAAACATTTTGATCCGTTAATTTTTATAGGCCAAGTTGGAAATACGAACTTTGGTCTATTTTGTTATGATAAGAACATGAAAACAGTGCTGTTTGTGCCAGGCTACCAAGAAGATCTTCAATCTCGTGATTATGATGCGACGATTAGCGCCATAATGAAAAAGGACTATAAAGTTGAATTCGTTTCAATCAATTGGCTACGCACTACTATTGAGGATTGGGTAAGCGAACTCGACAAGGTGTATGAAACTTATGATCCGAAAAACACCATCCTTGCTGGTTTTTCGTACGGAGCGATGACTGCATTCATATCCGCTACGAAGAAAAATCCTTTTGAACTTTGGCTTTTTTCACTCTCACCTTATTTTGCTGAAGATTTAAAAAGTAAAAATATGAAGCAAACTTGGTTGAACGGTATTGGGCATCGACGCAGGACAGCGTTTGGTAAACTGAATTTTGCCCAGCTTTCAAAGAAGGTTAAATGCAAGACATTATTATTTGCTGGACAACTTGAGATTGATAAATGGCCAGTAATTGGTGAACGAGTCAATAAAGCAAACAAATTGATGCCTCGTGCTACATTAATGATTGTTCAGAAAGCCGGACATGACGTCACTAACGAAGATTATATTGAAGAAATTGCAAAGTTAATCTAAATAAACAAAGTTCGTATTTCGTAGATGACGTTATACCAAAACAAGATTCATAGAAATAGAACTGTTAATGTGGTTCTATTTTTTGTAGGGCAGTTTAGAAATAGGAACTTTGGTCTATTTTATTCTTTTTCTTTTTCTTCAGCATCAGCCTGTTCTTTAGTTATATGAATAGTACCATGCGAATGCTGTGGGGGTGCGTATATCGAATAAACCTTTAGAGGCGTATCTCCACTATTAACGAGATTATGCCAGGTGCCAGCCGGAACAATCACAGCATCATCATTGTTGGCTTCCCAAGATTTTAAATTATCTTTTGAATCACCAAGATAAACTGTTGCCTTACCTTTTCAATTCTTAAAAACTAATTAGTCGTAGTATGAACTTCAAGCCCAATATCATGTCTTGGTTGTATCGCCATGAGAGTTACTTGCAAGTTTTTACCTGTCCAAAGGGTTGTCCGATAGTTGGTATTTTCAAGCGTTACCTCTTCAATGTTGGCGACGAATGGATCTGGTCCGTGATCGATGATTTCTGTCATGTAGTTTCTCCCCTGTATCTATCTTACGCTTTTAACTAGGACTGTAACTTAGGTAATGAGTAAAGTTCCAGCTTCAGCGATAATACCGTACCAAACATAAGCAGTATGGCGTAGATCACGTCTATTATGTATACTCACATTATGAATAGATTGCAGCGCGGTTCTCACGTACTTATTATATTGATTGTCGTTGCTGTAATCGGAATTATAGGCGCACTCGCTTGGGTATTTGTTTCTAATATGAAAGATTCTGATCAATCCGACAGCACCCCGTTATCACAAGTCGATACGCCACCCAGTGAACTTATTTGGCAACAAGGAGAAGTGGGTTGGCAGTCTACGAGCACTCCACCCGAATGTCCGGCGCAGCCTATAATGAAGAGCCCTGCGGATATTAGTAAGGCGACAGGTGTTCTTTATCCGGGCCAAACTCGTGGCGGTAACTATAAACCACATGGTGGCTTTCGTTTTGACAACAATAAAAATGCAGACATTACGGTGACAGCACCTCTCGATGGTTTTATTGTTCGTGGCGGGAGTTATTTGGCAGAAGGTGAGGTTCAATATACGTTTGATATCATGAATAATTGCGGAATTATGTACAGACTTGGACATCTCCGCGTTTTACCTGATAACCTACAAAAAATTGCCGATACTTGGCCAGCTCCTACGGCCGATTCGCGTACTCAAAGTTTGAACCCAGTGGTCTATGTGAAAGCAGGGGACACGTTAGCGACATCTGTTGGTATTACAGAAACGGTTAATGCATTTTTTGACTGGGGTGTGTACGACTATCGTCAAGAAAATGAAGCAAGTAAGTCAATCGCGTACCAACAGCTTCACGCCCAAGACAAAGAATTATCATGGCATGCTGTTTGCTGGTTCGACTGGTTGCCAAGTGCAGATTCTAGCAAAGTAAAGAGTTTACCACCTGGCGATCCAACAAGCGGCAAAAATAGCGACTATTGCCGGTAAGCTGTTCTAATTTTAGTTCTAACTTAGTAATAATGCCGTACCACTTGCGCAACTTTAGAACCATAAATACTTCTTTCGAGAAGTATTTTGTTATCATAGACCTATGAGTGAAGCGACGGAACTGGTGTTCGGTACGGGAAACAAAGCAAAGATTCAACAAGTGCAGGATGCTCTTGGTGAGGATTTTATTGTAAGAGGTATTAACGAATTTGGCACGAATATCGAAGTTGAAGAAGATGGAACAACTGCACAAGAAAACGCAAAGAAAAAATCAGTTGCCTATACCCGTGCACTTGGTAGGACTGTATTCTCTATGGATAATGCCCTCTACTTCAAAGGAGTAGCCGATGATGAACAGCCAGGCTTATATGTACGCCGTATCGGTGGTATTGAACGTTCGAGTGATGAAGAGATGGTAGAAAGCTACGCTGAGTTTGTAAGACGCTACGGTGAACAGCTTGAGGGTTGGTGGGAATACGGACTTTCTATCGCCAAGGCCGACGGAACTAGTATTGAAGACTCGATTATTTCGCCACGTCTTTTTGTTGCGAAGCCAAGCGATAAAGTAGTACCTGGATACCCTCTCGAATCAATTCAGATTGACCCAGTTACAGGTAAGTATGTCTCGGAGATGAGTAGTGAGGAACAGGTCGTATTTTGGCAACGAACTATCGGAGAGCCTTTAAGTCGGTTTGTTCGAGCGAACATTTAATCTTTCGTTGTTATACCAAATAGTTCAGAGAATTCTTTATACGATTCACCAATTAAATCGGGCGGCACTTCAAGAGCTTGCAACTCATCTCGGCTAAATCTTGTTGTGATTGCGCAAGTAAATAATCCAGCTGCTTTTGCTGCCATAACACCACGAGGGTCATCTTCAAAAGCGCATACCCCACCTCTGTCTGTTTCTGGTAATTCTAGAGAATCAAACGCTAAATTGAATATCTCTGGATTTGGCTTTGGGTGTGTAATATCTTCTTTGGTTTTTATTCTTTGTGGAGGGAATAGGGTTTCTAGACCTGTCTTTCCAAGAAACAAATCAACATCACGTCTGACGGCAGTACTGGCAATAGCCAGTTTATCTGCGATGCCTAATGACGCCAAACTTCTAACAAAAGCAGTAGCTCCAGGAACCTCCTCACCTTTGGTCATTAAAATATCTTCGTGAAGTTCATTCTTGAGCCGAACGATTTCTTTTAATAGCGTGTGGTCAATGTTCATTACATCGCTATCGGCTTCCCCTACAGTAATGAGGATATTCCAGACAGCGGCCTCAAGTGTGTGGACTGGGGCATTCATAAACGCATCGAGATTTTCCTGAGCAGTTAGTTCTATCAGTCGAGGGATGTCGTACTTTTTGCCAACTTCGTGAGCTGCAGCAAGACGAGACTGTTCATGGAGTCCCTGGCCTGGAATGCCGGGCTTGTTATCGAGAAGCGTATCATCAACATCGAAGATAGCTCCTTTAACTTGAAAATCAATCATCAGTACTCCAGCTTATTTGTCGGTGCAATTATAGAATAATTTCGTTCTTATCGCAATTATCAAATACCCCATCAGGAGCTATTCAACGCTGATTAATTTGCTAGTTTAATATCTTGCTATACTAATGTGATGAAGTCTATATATAGTATCGGAAAATATGTGTTATTCTTTCTGATCTATAGCTTGCTAGGCGTGGTCGTTGAAACTATCTACCGACTCATTACCGAACAACAGTTATACGGCGCACATGGATTTTTGCATCTCCCTCTATTTCCGATCTATGGTTTTGGAGCCCTTCTTATCATCCTGTTACTGAGGACTCATGTACGCCACCCCATCTGGTTATTTTTTGCTGGTGCATTCTTAGCCACGGTTTTAGAGTTCGTAGGGCACTGGTTAATCGAAGTCGTATTTGGAGATAGAATCTGGGATTACAAGAGCCTTCCATTTAATCTTGATGGGAGAATAAGTCTTTATAGCTCTGTTGGTTTTGGCCTTGGGGCAGTGCTATTAGTTCATGTTATTCACCCACGACTGGAAAAGTTAGTCAATCGTTTACCGAAACGCCCCACGATCATCATTGCGTCAGTCGTGCTGACAGTACTTGTTACAGACTTTGTGCTCACAGTCATTGAACGTTTAGGCAGTTAAGTATGATCTACCTCGTGCACTCTAATATACTGAGGCGTATGAATAAACAGCCAATTATCATCATTGCGCATGTAATCATCATTTTGTTGGCATATTCTTCGCCATTTTGGCTCGACTGGCGATTGGTACTAATTGGTGTCATTGCGAACTATGTCCAGGTCATTATATTCAAAGGTTGCATCCTTAGTCACGCACAATTCCAGGATAAAAGGCAGACATTCCATGAGTGGTACCTTCGTAAATTTGGGTTCAAGCCAAATCGTAAAGTTTTGAGCTTTGTACTGCGGTATGTTATTCCCTTTGTACTCCTAGGTACAGCTATTATTTTTCAAGTGCTACTCGGCTTGAAAGTTTTAACATCGTTTTGATGGGTAGTGCACTACCACACCTCAAACAATTCAATTGACTTACCTTATGCGTCTGCCATAATTAGCATTACAAGATTAATATGAATGACAATGAAGAACTAAAAGCGCGTTCCGTAGAGCTTGCCGAAAGAGCCTTTCGCTTACGTGACAAAGCAAAGGATGGCAATACGCAGGAAAAGCTCCACGCTGCTGGCAATGAGTTGATCATGATTGATAATCGTCGACGGTTCTACGATTCCCAGAGGGAGTTAGAACAAGGCGACACCTGGTCGGAGGATCAACGTACCCTAGCTCATGAGATAAACGTTGCTGATCGGAACATGAGAGGTACTATTATTATCAGTTTCGAGAGTTCACTGGAATATCTTAATCAGTGGTTTCAGTCGGTGAGTGATAATCCCCCGGAAGGTGTCACTGAACTAATAGAAAATCTAGTTGAAGAACTTCAAATAATCAAAACGAGTGGAAGTGATAATCGTCGCAAAGAAGCGATTAATTTCATCATTACATTCATCGAGGAAGTGCTTCAGTATTCTCATAAAGATGAAGATATCAAAAATGAGATGACTGACCCGACCGTTCTGATGCTTCGTGATATTCGCGATAGCCTTCTCGTTCATCGTGAACTGATGTTCGACGAGAATGAACTCGTCACAAGATACAAGAGTGAGGGCCAGAGAATCGAGCGGTTAGGATTAGCACGACATCAACTTGCGGAATTATATAAGTCGGCTGGTTAGGTCACGTTATTGTATGGAATACAAACAGGTCTACGATGACGGAACAATTAAACTTAGTAGATCACAGCATGGTTGGCATCTTTGGGCACGGCCTGCTGTCACCACATTATTGGTTCGAGACGGCAAGATAACGGTGATTTATGAAAAGAAGGATTCAACTGGACGTTGGATATGGAATTGTCCAGGTGGCATGATCGAAAAAGGTGAAAATTCCGAACAGGCAGCTGCGCGCGAGTGTGAGGAAGAGGTCGGTATCGTGCCTCGAAAGCTCGATAAATTCGCAACTATCCAGACGGATTTTCCAGATACCTTTGTAGATTTTTATATCGGCAGTGACCTCCAAGCAGGACAAAAAGCAAATTGGGTCACCGAAGAAATCGATAAAGTTCAAGAGAAGACCTGGGATGAAATTTATCGGATGGCCGCAGACTGTGAATTTCATGATCCTCGGCTGATCGTTGCTGTTTTACAATTATCTAAACAGACAGAGCTATTAAAAGCACATAATCTTATATAGTTACAGTGCGCTGATAAGTAGAACGACGCTCGAAATCAAAATAGTGATAGCCATGACAATGGCTACAAATCGTTCACCACGTTTGAGGATGATTTTTGTTCCAACGTAGGTTCCGGTAAATGCGGTGACTAGTCCTGCGAGCCCTAGCCCAAGATTAATGAACCCTCCAATAAATAGCGCAACGACAGCAATAGGACTCATAACGGCAACGACGGCGCGCCGAGTTGCTATTGTTTCAATTTTCGACGTTCCAAATAAGAGAGTGAGTATATAGACTGCAAGGCTACCGACACCGCCGCTGAAAATTCCTTGTAAAAATAGCACGACAGTATAGAGAACATAGCCAATAGCCGTATGTTTGCGCGTCGGTCGTTTAAGAGTTTTCTTTTTTATAAAGAGTGTCGGTAACATTAGGATCATAAAGATCGCTAAAGCAATTTGAAATCCCTTGCTATCTATCGCGGCGAATACTAAAGGGGTAATGAGGCCGACAACGATCGCAATCGGTATCATAATTTTTATAATGTCTTTTCGGATGTGGCCTGATTTTATAAATTCACGCAGACCACCAAAATCACCACCAAGACCGCTGAATTTTGCCGTCGCAACAGCGACCTGGGGAGGGAGTCCTGTAAAGATTAGGGCGGGGATCATTAACATGGCGCCACCACCACCGCTCATGCCTGACACAATTCCAGAGACTAACCCTACGATTGCAATAAAAATGTAAGGGAGTATTTCCATTTTTCAATCATAGCACAGGAGCATTTTGACGTAAGTAGTGCACCGCGTATACTTGTTTTAAATATGTGCGAATGTTTAAATAAGCGTACTTATTACGTTTCATGAAAGGGCATCAATGAAATCTCGAATTAAAGAACAGGGTAGCGCTGCGCATATAGTAGTTATTGTTGTATTGGTCTTGGCCGTACTAGGTTTACTGGGATTCGTTTTCTGGCAGAACTTTATGAATAAAACTGAGACTGCCACGAGTACTACAGAGACAACGACAACCACTGAACCTGTAGAATCTACAGAGCAAAAGCTAACGGTGTCCGAATGGGGTATTGAAGGTAGTTATACCTCAACAAAGGACCTAGAATATAAAATCGACACGACTAACGACATATCAGTTCTTGAATTCACCTCTCCAGCTGTTGCGGCTATCGATGGCAACTGTAATGAATATACCGCTGGGATAGTTCGTTACTTGGGTGACGAGGTTACGTATATCGGAGCGGGAAGTACCGGCAATCCAGAGAGTACTGGAAAAGGTATTTATGAATCGATGGATGTGCCGAATGCCTCATGGGAAGCAAAAGCTCACATTGGCGATTACTATTACTTTATGAGCAGACCTCAAAGTGCATGTGAATCTGATCAGGCAGATGCACTTATCGATGTACAGGCGGCGGCTCTTGAATTCTTACTTGATGCAAAATTAATTAATTAAACTTGCTTTATCGAATCTGCTTGTGCTATAGTTTATCGCAATGCATAAACACAAGGCACCCGATGCTTAAGAGAGCAAGAGGAACCTTATTTTTAAAACAACCCGTAGGGGTTGTTTTTTTATGCATTGAAATACTTATCAAAAAGGAGGAGTACATGCATACCAACTATAAAGGGGTAGAGGATGTGATCGCATTTAGTGAGATCACTAACAAACTGCGACAGTTTTGTCTGGACAAGAATTTCGTCGAAGTGAATACACAGGATCGGCTGAGTATTCTAGCTGCCTGCGAAGATCCGGATACGGTAGCTACCTATACCTATGCGGGGGAGGTGTGGCCCCTGCCCCAGACGGGCCAGATGTGGCTCGAATACGAACTATTAACCCGGCCGGAATTGGCCGGTGTTTTTTGTGTCAGCACTAGCTATCGGAACGAACAACATCCAGTTCCGGGACGGCATAAACTGATCTTTCCAATGTTCGAATTCGAAATAAAAGGGGGTATCGATGAGCTAGAGGCTTTCGAAGTCGAGTTACTGGAATACCTAGGATTCGGCGACCCAAGTTCATTTACCCATAAAACCTACGACGAATTAGCGGGGCACTATAAAACAAAGGAACTTACCCATCTTCACGAAAACAAGATGGAAACTGACTTTAGTCCGATCGT
>JBAQNZ010000055.1:0-8990 GCA_049304275.1 Candidatus Microsaccharimonas sp.
GGTGAAACAGTCAAAGTCTACAAGATGATTGCTGATGATGCCGACAAGCCTTTTAGTTTCGAAATTTGTGGTGGCCCTCACGTTGAACATACCCTTGAGCTGATTCAGCCTGGTGACAAAACGTTCAAGATCCTGAAAGAAGAGTCTTCGAGTGCCGGTATTCGCCGCATTAAAGCAGTGTTGGTTTAGCATTTGCCTTAATACCGTAAGCGCCTTAGTGTATAATGGACGTATCTATGGTATTTGATACACTCCGTAAAAAACGCAAGAAATCGGCTGGCGAAGACTACATTCTTGCACTTGATATTGGCACCGAGTTCGTCAAGGCCCTGATTGCAAAACTTGATCACGATGAACTGCAAATCGTTGGAGTGGGCCGTGCTCGTCAAGAGGTGAGTGACATGCATTCTGGCGCGATTGCTGATATTGCTGGCGTGGTGCGTAACTGTGAAGAAGCCTTGGCTGATGCCGAAGAACAAGCTGGCCTGCAGGCAAAGCAAGTCGTTATTGGTATTGCCGGCGAACTTGTAAAGGGCGTGACTGACACGATCCGTTATCGCCGTCCACAACCCGATCGTCCCCTTGATTCGTCTGAGATGGAATTTATTATCGATAAGGTTCAGGAACGTGCCCAGATCAAGGCCCAAAAACAAATTGCCCTCGAAAGCGGTAACGAAGACGTCGAAGTTAAGCTAGTGAACAGCGCTCTCGTGAGCATTCACATCGACGGATATAAAGTCAGTAACCCTATCGGCTTTCAGGGTCGCGACGTCGCGGTCCAAATATATACTGCCTTTGCCCCGATGGTACATATCGGAGCATTGGAACGAGTCGCGGATGAACTATCCCTCGAACTATTGGCGGTCGCTGCCGAACCGTTTGCGGTTAGCCGTAGCGTCCTCGGAAATGATGCAGGGAGTAACTTTACCGCTATTCTCGCCGATGTCGGTGGTGGAACGACCGATATTGCAGTCGTCAACGACGGTGGTGTTGAAGGGACTAAGATGTTTGGTATTGGTGGCCGAAGCTTTACTCAGACAATTGCAACCGAAATGGACCTTACATACAAAGACGCCGAGAAGCTGAAGGTTAATATTGATCACAGTCAAATCAAGGCAAGCGTTGCCAAAGAAGTAAATGCTGCGATTGATAAGACACTCGAAGTCTGGCTAGCTGGCGTTGAACTAGCATTGAGTGAATTCGATTCAGTCGATCATTTACCAAACCGTATTTTGTTGTGTGGCGGTGGGGCAAGCCTAGAAAAACTAGTCGACGCACTACAAACATCTGAATGGCATAAGGATCTACCATTCACTAAAAAGCCAACTGTCCACCATATTCATCCATCTGAAGTGATCGGCGTTGTTGACACAACCAACGACGTAACAGATCACACGTTCATTACCGCCATGGGTCTGCTAAGGGTCGGCTATGATACACTATTAGGGAGTGGAGAAGGTGATTCCATAAAAGAAAAACTTAATCGCCTCCTTAGAATTTAACATGAACAAAGACGTAATCTACATTGATGTCGATGATGACGTAACTGCCATTATCGGTAAGATCAAAAAAGCAAAAGAAAAGGTCGTAGCCCTTGTCCCGCCAAAACGTGCTGGCGCTCTTCAGAGTGCCGTTAATCTTCGTTTACTCGATCGTATGGCAAAAGCTGACAAAAAGCACCTTGTTTTGATTACGAATAATCAGGCCCTGATGGCTCTGGCTGCTAATTCGAAAATTCCTGTTGCTAAGAACTTGCAAAGTAAACCAGAACTGCCCGAAATTCCTGCTCTTGCAGTGGACGACGATGACGACATCATTGATGGTTCTGATTTGCCGGTTGGTGACCACGCCGCTACGGTGAAGGTCAGTGATAACACTCGGACTGATTCTCGCAGTGACGCAATTGAAAGCCTAGATATCGACGGCGAAAAGACCACAACTGCTGGCGCGGTTGGGGTATCTCATGGCGTCTCGAAGCGCGTAGCAGCTGCTCGAAGTAAAGTAAAGATTCCTGACTTTAACTCGTTCCGTAAGCGCCTTGCCCTCATCATCCTAGGGGGTGCTGGACTGATAGCATTACTTATCTGGATGTTTGTCTTTGCCCCGGCTGCAACGATCGTTATCACGGCGAAGACCAGTCCTGCACCCGTCAGTGCGACCGTTAAGTTGGGTGGTACTGCAGCAACCGACTTTAAGACAGGTGTCTTGAAGTCCGTATTTCAACAAGAAAAGAAAGATGTATTGATTGATTTCGATGCAACTGGAACTGGTACAGTTGGTGAAAAAGCAACTGGTACAGTGACAATATATAACTGTGATGGACCAGCTTTTACAGTAGCAGCGAACACTATTTTCGCAGCATCGGGTAAACAGTTTGTCAGTACGGCTTCTGTAAGTGTCGATGCATTGTCTGGGTCTGCCTCGACCTGCCGTAACAACAGTAGTCATCCTGGAGCGGGAACAGGAACGGTAAATATTGTCGCGACGGCTGTCGGTGACGAATATAACCTATCGTCACGGAGTTACTCGGTCGACGGTATTGGCGGTGATATCTACGCGGTTGGGTCAGATACAATCGGTGGTTCAAGTCGTCAGGTTAAGATTGTTTCATCTGATGATATTGAGCGGGCCAAAGGTCAATTAATCGGCCAATCAACGGATGCTAGTAAGAAAGCTCTCGCTAAGAAATTCGTGAACGGCGAAAAGGTCATCGACAGTAGCTTTACGGTTGACCGTGCCGAAGCAGTGTCTGTTCCAGCGGTAAATGCCGAAGCTCCAGCATCAGGCAAGGCAAAGTTAACTATTGCAACAACCTATACTCTATATGCAGTACCAAAGGCTGATCTGGAATCTTACCTTAGTTCAAGCATCACCGCCCAACTAGATAACCAGGCATCTCAAAAGATTTATAACACCGGTATCGACAAAGCGACTCTTAGTAATTTCCGAAAAGAAGGCGACGTACTGACGGCGACTGTAACCTCAACGGGACAAGTCGGTCCAAAGATTGATGAAGACTCGATTAAGGAAAAGGTAAAGGGAAAGATTTACGGCGAAGTACAATCCACCATCGAAGCAATTGATGGGGTTCAAGATGTAAACGTGCTGTTCTCGTTCCCGTGGGTACGATCGGTACCAGGCGACACTAATAAGATTCAAATCGAATTTAAATTGCAGGATGAAGGTTAGATCGCTCGTTTGCCTGGATGTGGGGGAAAAGCGCATTGGTGTTGCTGTTGCTGATACTGCCGTCCGTATCGCTATCCCTTTTGACACCATCGTCGTTGACGGTGATGAGATAGAGGCGATTACCCGTATCGTCGCTCGTGAAAATGCTGATATGATCGTTGTTGGCTATCCTCGTAACCAATCGGGTGAATCAACCGCTCAAACAGATTACGTCGAACAATTTGTTACCCGTCTTGAGGGGATCGCTCCAAACATTGTATTCCAGGACGAATCACTTACCAGCGTTCTGGCAGAACAACAGCTCAAGAGCTACAAAAAACCGTACGCCAAAGGCGACATTGATGCCCTTGCTGCTGCAATCATCCTGGAAGATTATATGGAGATACACGATGGAAAGTAAAAAACCAACCGAACCAAAGCCTCCGCTTCCTATAGATATGCCGTCGCCACAACCCATTGAATCGTCGCCAAGTGGGTTGGACGTAAAGAAGAAGTGGTCTAAAAAGAAAAAGATCCTCTTCTTTGTGGCACTGAACCCAGTTGTCCTTGTACTAGGGTTGCTCACGGCCGGCTATCTTTGGTATCAGTCACAACTTGATCCGGTAGCTAAAGGAACGGATGATTTAGTTAAAATAACGATCGAGCAAAATAGTACGCCTGCTTCGATAGGGTCGTTGCTAGCAGAGAAGAAGGTGATTAAAAGTAGTGAGGCTTTCTCTATTTACATACGGTTAAGTGGAACGCAAAACAAGTTACAAGCAGGTTCATACCGTCTTTCACCCGGTGACTCAACCCCTGAGATCGTCAACCATCTAACGAAAGGTAATGTCGATACGTTTAATATTACCTTCCTACCTGGCGCAACATTGGCTGATAACAAAAAGGTACTGACTGCGGCAGGGTACGGCGAAGACGAAGTCACCGCTGCATTGGCTGCGAGTTACGACTCGCCTCTGTTTGACGGCAAGCCAAGTAGTGCCGATTTAGAGGGCTATATCTACGGCGAGACCTATAATTTTGCGACCGAAGCTAGCGTTAAAGACATTCTTGCCCGCACATTCAGTCAATATAACACTGTCGTCGTCGAAAATTGGCTGGTGGCTGCGTATAAGGCACGTGGACTGAGTTTGTATCAGGGAATCACCCTTGCCTCGATTATTCAACGAGAGGCCAGTGGAGGCGATGAGGCACAGATTGCACAGGTGTTTTACAGCCGTATGGCGCAAGGAATGGTTCTCGGGTCAGATGTGACCTATCAGTATATTGCAGACAAAACAGGGGTAGCGCGCGATCCTAACCTCGATTCACTGTATAATACTCGGCGATACCCCGGACTGCCACCGGGACCAATCAGTGTACCGGGCCTGGCTGCCCTGAAAGCGGTAGCAAACCCAGCCGCCGGGGAGTATCTATTCTTCCTTAGTGGGGATGACGACGTGACCTATTTTGCCCGTACGAATGCCGAACACGAGCAAAATATCGTCGACCACTGTAAAGTGAAATGTAGTATACTTTAGTCACCCCTGTTAGCTTTATTAAAAACATTAACGAAATTGCCTTGACATGGCAGAAATGTGGTATACTTATAAGAGCACATTTTGTGACTCTGTCTACTAATTGTGCCCGAATACTTCGGTAATCAGGCATACAGCGAGTGGGGAGAACAGAGCACAAGTGAGCCTACCAAAACTGTCGTACGGATACCGAAAACTCATTCAATAAACTAATCGGTCGACATGTATCCTTTTCTCGCGTGCGAGAAGTAAGACTTAGTAAGGTAGACGCCCTCGAAGTAATTTGAGCGGCAGGAGAACGATAATTCGTAATGATATTACGACGAGTAGCAATACTCACACTGGATCCGCCATTGCTGCTCAGCAGCCAACCACAATCCAGCCCCGACACTCGAAAAAGAGTCGGATCAAATCGTCCACTATTGCCGTGTATGCGAGTGTCTTCGTACTCCTTGTAGTACTTATTGCCATTGGCTATCGTGCACCGCAAGAGGTTGGAGGTGTTGCAAACACCGCCGCACTTCCTGGTGTGCAGAATAACGAAGACGACAACGCAACGGTCAACGACGTTGTTGCAACCAATATTGCTGCAAACGTCGCCAGTACGACCAACCTTTCGGTTGCGCCGTCTGTTGCCAGCCTTGCCATCTCAACCCAAATTGAAAGTGAATTACCAAGCACTGACGATTCTTCGATTTCGAAGCCATCGATTATTCAGGTATCAGCTGCTACTCGAAACATTACTACCTACACAGTTGTCGCCGGTGATACGGTTGACACCCTAGCTGCTACATTTAAACTTAGTAAAGATACGATTAAATGGGCAAATAACCTGACCGCAGATTCACTGACTGTTGGTCAAACGCTACAAATTCTGCCTCGTGATGGTATCGTCTACACCACCAAGAGTGGTGACACGGTCCAAGGCTTGGCTGACAAGTACAAGGTTGATGCCTCGGTCATTACAATCTACAACGACCTTGAGATTAGCGGCGTTACCCCTGGAGTAAAGATTATTATTCCTGGCGGAGTATTACCGGCCGAAGAACGTCCTGGTTACATTGCCCCTCGAGTTGTTGCCAGCAGTGGCGGTGCCTACTACGGTTACCGTGCTGGATCAGTCGGTAACAAGTACGCCTACGGTAACTGTACTTGGTATGCGTACGAACGTCGTGCTGCCCTTGGTCGTCCTGTCGGAAGCTTCTGGGGTAACGGTGGATTCTGGGGTTACAGTGCTGCGGCATCCGGCTACCGTGTTGATAACGTTCCAGAAGCAGGAGCACTCCTTGTAGAGGTAGGAAACCCAGGACACGTTGCAGTGGTTGAATCTGTCAATGCAAACGGTGACATCGTTATTAGTGAGATGAATAACCGTGCCTACGGAGGCTTCAATATTGTTAATAATCGAAGCATCTCTGCTGGTCAAGCCTCTGGCTATACATACGTTCACTAGGTTTGAAACTATCTAACATGCGGTTCGCCCCTGTTAATTCAGGGGCGAATTTGCTATAATAAGGCAATATGTTTGTTGATACTGCCAAAGTCTTTATTCAAGCTGGCCGTGGTGGTGATGGTGCAGTTAGTTTTCGTCATGAAATTTATGTCGATAAAGGTGGTCCAGATGGCGGTGATGGCGGAAAAGGTGGCGACGTTATCTTTGTCGCAACCGGCGGATTAAACACCCTAGTCGACTTTCGTTACAAGCCTGAATTAAAGGGTGAACCAGCCCAGGCGGGGTCAAAGCGAGACCGTCATGGCCGATCAGGTGAACCGGCCTATATTAAAGTTCCCGTTGGAACAATTGTTAAGCGTGATGGTCGTGTTATTGCCGATTTGACCGAAGACGGTCAAGAGGTAATTATTGCCCGAGGTGGTGATGGTGGCTTTGGTAACGCTCACTTTAAATCATCAGTCCGTCAAACGCCTCGTATTGCTGAAAAAGGCGAACCAGGCGATACCTTTGAGGCCGAGCTTGAACTCAAGCTTCTGGCCGACGTTGGATTAGTCGGCTTTCCTAATGCAGGAAAATCAACCTTCCTCAGTGTTGTGAGTAATGCCCGACCTGAAATTGCCGATTATGCGTTTACGACACTTTCACCAAACCTGGGTGTGGCTGATATCGACAACACTAGTTTATTAATCGCTGATATCCCTGGGTTAATCGAAGGAGCGAGTGAAGGTAAGGGTCTGGGTGATGCATTCCTGCGTCACGTCGAACGGACTGCCGTGCTTCTTCATATGATCGATGCCTATACCGATGATGTCGTCAAAGCCTATCAAACGATTCGTACCGAACTGGCTAGTTATAACACGGTATTGATTGATCGTCCCGAAATTATCGCGCTGACAAAGATTGAAGGGCTGGATGACGATATTGTTCAGATGCAAATCGATGCGCTAAAGGAAGTGGCCCCTGATCGTACTATTTTGGCATTTTCTTCGCAGGCTCATAAAGGTTTGACTGAAGTACTTCGTGCTCTTCGTACTACTGTTGATGAGGCTCGTGCAAAGGTTGATGCTGAAAATGAAGAAGATACGAGTGCGTTACCGATTATCTCTTTGTCGGCCGATCAAGTCGCCCTTGCTTGGGACATCAAGAAAACTGAAGAAAATGGCACGACGGTGTATGTCGTGACTGGTAGCAAGATCGAAAAATTCTCGCGCCGAACCCGTTTTGAGACTCGTGAAGGCGTGAATCGCCTCCGTGACATTATGATGCGTATGGGTATTACCCACGCACTGACCCGTGCCGGTGCAAAGGGGGATAGTATTATTCGTATTAACGCTGATACCTTCACCCTTATCGAACAAGATCAATAAATAAGCATAATCCTTGTTGAAATTGACTTTTTAATGTCATTATGCTATAATGAAACTAATCGTCGGTCGAGATAGCAATACAGCTTTCCCCCGAGGGTTCATTAACAGAACAGATGTGCGAATCGAGAAATCATCACCTTTTGGCGGTCGCTTTGATCGTTAAACTACCCCCGACTCCGGACTAACCGCCTTCCTAGCGGCGTGACCTGGTCCGGTACAGGGCAAGAGCAGTTGTACGTGAGTACTCAGAGTAGCAATTTCCTAGATTCTTAGGAAGACTCTGCCGAAAGCCGAATGCTAGTTCTTGGGATGCCCCATCTGCGGGCTCCGGTGATCGCGGAAGTGGCGAGGCGAGGAAGGGGAAGGCTCTGGTAGCCTTCTTTAAAAATCGATAACGTCACGGGTGGAGCCCGGGGTGTCGATTTCTCGTCCGCTTCCGCGGTCATTCCCATCTGTTCTGTTCTTTTTCTTTCCTTTTGTCTGTAGATGCGCCAAGTGGCGTGTTTTTTGTTATGCTAAGAGTATGGCTCAAACATTCTTTTTTTATGACCTCGAGACCTCTGGGCTAAGCGCACGTGACGATCGCATTATGCAGTTCGCAGGGCAACGCACAAATATGAACTTGGAACCGATCGGTGAGCCGGTAAATGTTCTGGTCAAACTCAATGACGACACATTACCCAGTCCTGACGCTTTGATGGTGACAGGAATTACCCCGCAACAAACGACTGCCGACGGATATACCGAAGCCGAATTCGCCAAAATGGTCATGGACGAGGTATTTACCCCTGACACAATTGCAGTTGGGTTCAACAGTATTCGGTTTGATGATGAATTTATGCGCCATTTGTTTTGGCGTAATTTTTTTGATCCGTATGAATGGACCTGGAAAGAGGGTCGTTCACGCTGGGATCTATTAGACGTCGTTCGTATGACCAGGGCTCTGCGCCCAGACGGCATTGAATGGCCGATGGTTGACGGCAAAGAGGTAAATCGACTCGAATTGATTACGAAAATAAACGGTATTGATCACTTTAAAGCCCACGATGCCCTGAGTGACGTTGAGGCATTGATTGCGGTCACGAAACTTATTAAGGAAAAGCAACCGCAACTTTACGAATACTTATTGAAGATGCGCGATAAAAATGCGGTAAAGAAACTTATTAACCTTGATGACAAACAGCCGTTTGTCTATGTCAGTGGACGCTATAGCGCTGAATTTCACAAGGCAACGATTGCCTTTCCTTTAACGAGTGGGCGCAATGGCAATGTCGTGGTGTATGATCTGCGTCATGATCCAACCCTGTTCATTCAGCTATCGCCAGATGAACTTGCGAAACGGTTTTTTGCCTCTTGGGAAGAACGACAAGCCGAAAATTTCGTTTCGGTACCAATCAAGGAATTACAGTATAATCGAGCACCGGCTGTTGCGCCTCTCGGCGTGTTAGCGCAGGATGATGGCTGGAA
>JBAQNZ010000056.1:0-2129 GCA_049304275.1 Candidatus Microsaccharimonas sp.
AGCGCCGCACGGTTGCGACTAAATTCGGCATTCGTGCTGGTTGCCAGTTCAATTAAGACGCTGGCAAGTCCCAATCGTTCACATAACCAATCATCGTACGTCCCCGTGATCTGGTAACTAAATGCCCCCGACACACCGGTCATATCTTGATACCCCGTCATACTCGCATAGGTTGCAGCCAGGCCCGGTGAATTACCGCACGTATTGGCAATCGCATAGCTAGCACTACTATGGAACGACAACGTGAGGGTCGGCTGTAGCTGACTACTAAGGGCCATTAACGCCTGCGTCTCTGGTTCAGAACCAGGATAACTTCCCCCTCCACCCGGCAACGGGTCACCGTTCACTGTTTGGACATCTTGTTGCCAATCTGAGGTATCGTAATTACGATTTAAATCAACACCACCAGCGTTATAGCGACTATTTGCCGCCACCCCATCGGGGTTCACCTGTGGAACCACGACAATGCGCGTCCCCAATGGGATCGAACGAGCATTGGCATCCAGTTCACCAATCCAGGCATTCATTAACAGTCGCCCACTTTGTTCATTACCATGCATTGCACCGGTATACAGAATGACTTTACTCCCTGATCCAAAACTATAGGCATTGATCGCTTGCCCTTGTTTCGAATAGCCAATCGTCGATACCGTATAGCAAAGGGTTCTTCCCGAGAAACGCCAATCAGCATCTTGAGCGATCTTTGAGGCGTTCTCAAAACCTTTTTTCACTAAAATGCTAAAGTCGCTACACACCTCGGCGCTGTAATTAATTACTAATCGCTTGCCACTGATAGAAATACTCGGAGTTATTCCACTCACACTCACCAATGTTCCGAGGGCGTTCGTATTTGCGATATCTTGATCAAAGGTGACGACAATCGTCCCAGATAATGGCACTCCTGTGGCATGAGTGCTAATGCCGACGACTTTCGGACCACCAGCGGTTGAAAAGTTGACGACATACTCATCAGCTAATGCGCTACCATCGGTCGCTTCAACTTGCTGCAGCACCAACTGGAATTCACTATTACGTGCTAGTTCTTTTACAGGGGTGATGGTGGCTTTTTTACCATCGAAGCCTACCGTTGCGTCGACCGATACCAGACCTTCTGCGGTTTTTATCTTTAGTTCGGCCTTTACGGTATCCAGTGGCTTATCATAGTCAAAACTAAAACTTGTCGGCTTATCATAGATTGTTTGGCCATTTGAAACCGTGGCCCCCGTCAGTGTAATTGGCAACAAGGTGTTAATCGTTCCCTGGCCAAGTACTTCGACTTGCTGATCGTTAAAGTAGCGTGCCAGACTGGTTTCGTAACTTTGCCCTTGGGCCAAGCCGAGCACATTAATTGCACAGGAAAGTGTTGAGTCTTGATGATCACAATCAGCCGTCTTGTCACCTACTTTGAATTTGTAATCAAACACCGCATCAGGGCTGGTCAAAGAAATTTCGAGTGGTCGAGTCACCGGCAATGTCTTATCAATAAAATCTGTCGTCTGGGCAACCGGTGGTTCTGCTACATGTAACGAAAACTTTTTGGCCGCAAACCATGACCCAAAAGGTGAAACCGTCACCGTAGTCTGGCCAGGAGTCGGTGCGTTCTGGGCATCAAAACAGGTTTTAGTGCTAAAAACAGGATATCCATTCAGTTTCCATTCATCCATCATCCTAACACTAAAATCAGAGTTCGTGGCCTGTTTCATGGCGGTCGGGAAAAGAGTTAATTGACGTACGCAGTCTTGCCCAGTGTAAGCAAAACTGACAGGTTTTGACGGGCCAAAAATACCCCCGTATATCCCTGTAATGACGACAGCTACGATAATAACTACTTGCGCCCAAAGCGGAATGCGATGCCATCGTTTAAAGAACTTTTTTATTGTTTGTTTTATAGCCACTCCTTCCATTTTACCATGAGCACTATACCACCACTAGTTAGACCCCTAATAGATAAAAAGACCCTCCTGTAAAGGAAGGTCTTTTCAAGACAAAACCCCTGGTATTCCCAGGGGTTATTGTATAATTCGGCACCGTGCTAGTTTCCCACTTGTGGCAGTATAATCGCCGCTGCTGAGCTTGACTTCTGTGTTCGGAATGGGAACAGGTATTTCCTCAGCGCCATGGGCACCGAA
>JBAQNZ010000057.1:0-14176 GCA_049304275.1 Candidatus Microsaccharimonas sp.
GGCTGGGCGTTCCATGTTTTTAGTTCACGCTCGTTGGTTTCCCAAATACTAGTCGTGACTGATTTCAATAATCCACCGACAAGGCTTAATAGGCCCTGGAAATCGACAAATCCCATCTCGGCGTCGACATGAATGAATTCAGTCATATGACGAGTGGTTGCTGATGGTTCAGCGCGATAGGTTGGGTTAATTTCGTAGGCACGTTCAAAAACTCCCACCATCATTTGCTTGTAGAACTGTGCGCTTTGCGCCAAGGTTGCTTCTTTACCAAAGTAATCAAGCGTAAATACCTCTGCACCGCCTTCAGTCGCTGCAGGAAGAAGCTTTGGTGAGTTAAACTCGGTAAATTCCTGACTGTGTAAGTACTGCCGAATCGCTTCTTTGATACCAGCTTGAATCTTAAAGATACCGGTCTCCTGCAAGTTACGGAGGCCGACGACTCGGTGTTCGAATAGCGTATCGAGGTTTTCTGATTTGTGATCAAGGGGTTTATCGATTTCGATTGGCGACTCGGAAGTAACTGGCACCAGTACTTCCACTGTAACATCGTGAAGTTCTGCTCCACCTGGTGCACGCTCATCTGCCGTTACTAGACCGGTCAAGGCTAGTACCGTTCCGATTTGTAAACCACGGAGCTTTTCAAGTTCCTCTTTGTTATCGACTAAACTCTGGGCGATACCCGATCGGTCACGAAGGGTGATGAAGTTTAGACCACCCAATAGTCTTTTTTTGTGAAGCCAACCCTGGATAGTAACGGTCTCGCCCGCCTTTGACTCCAAGTCGCGTATGATTGTTCGTGTCATCTTGGGAACCATTTTACCACCTCTGACGCCTACGGGCTAGAGGTCGACGTGATCTCCGGGCTGATTATTTGTTTCTGCCTTTTTCGCAGCGACTGCCCGAAGGTCTTCGTGATTATCGTCCTCATCAATAATCTTGTGCCCGATGAGTGCCTCGAGGACGTCTTCAATTGTTAAAATCCCGACGGTTTCTCGCAGATCGTTGATCACAATAAACAGGTGGTGATGTGTTTTCAAGAAAGCAGAGAGAGCATGTTCCAATGTGTCGTCTTGATGAATGTAATAGACCTTGGGATCCATTGCCTTCTCAGCCGTTACTGATCGTTTTATGTCGAGAGAGAGGAGATCATTCAAATGAAGGATGCCGACAACGTGATCAAGATCATTGCCGATCACAGGTAAACGACTATGTCCGAGTTGATGTAACTCATCCAGCACGAGTGGTCCAAGGAACTCTGATTTTTTAATCGTGCTCATGACATTTTTTGGTGTCATAACACTGCGGACTTCTTTGGCACTAAACGCTAGGCCGTTCACGATCAGGCTACGCTCGTTTGACGAGAGAATATCACCCGAGTTATTTACGAGTTGTTGTAGCTCTTCACGAGAGTCAAATCGATGATAATGATCGGTATCATGACCCGCAACTCCTCTAAGGAATATGAATATACTGCTGAATTTCTCAACAAATCGAAGCAGTGAGGGCTCGATACGTTCATACAGACGATGGGTGAGTCGCATCAACGGACCAAACCGAGAAATGACCGCGTATTGTAACGCTACAATAAATCCCACGACAGCACCTATAGCCCATCCGAACGCCACTACAGAAAGAAGTACCACGGCAACGAGCAAGATACTGACCATTGCCCGTTGCAATGCCAAAACATCTGGAAGTAACTGTTCGCGTCGTAGTGCTGACTTTGCTTCTTTATTTGCCCTGCTGGCTCGACGATCCAGTTCGAAGCGACTGACGATACTAGGAATAGGTCGCATACTTGTTACGACTACTAAAAGCACAAACAGAAGTGACACGACAATGACTAAAAAGGTAAACATCCTTACCATATTGTACTCTAGTTCCCGTCTCGACCACCGCTAATGTCTGCTACAATAGGTATAGTAAATTTGGAGGTCTACGTACAGTGAATAAAGTTGGATGGATTATTTTCGGAGTCGTTATTGTCGGGTTACTCGGTGGATTGATCGCCTACTCACGACTAAGCAACCCGTCAGCAAACGTTAGTTCGATTGATGCAAACTCGATTGTCGCAGCGAACGATCAGAACGGACAGATAGCCGATCACGTAATCGGTAATACCGATAGTAAAGTCATCCTCATTGAATATGGGGACTTTCAGTGTCCTAGTTGTGGTGGTGCTCACCCACAAATCAAAGAGATCACCGAAGAATACAAAGATAAGGTGCTCTTTATCTTCCGTAACTTCCCATTAACAACAATTCACCCAAATGCCCGAGCAGCAGCAGGCGCAGTTGAAGCCGCCGGTCTACAAGGAAAATACTGGGAAATGTATGATGTAGTATTCGAAAACCAGAGTGAATGGGAAAGCTTGAACGGAACTGAACGTACTGATAAGTTCATTAGTTACGCCGTTGAACTAGGCCTAAACAAAGATACCTTCTTAAAAGACATCGCTAGTACCAACGTCAATCAGAAAATTTCATTCGACCAAGCGATCGGCAAAAAAATAAACGTCGATTCAACACCATCGTTCTATCTCAATGGTGAACCGTTGGACGATGCAGTATCAAGCTCAATCGTACAAGGAAGCACTACCGAACTTAAAGCTCTCTTAGACGAAGCCCTTGGACGATAAAGATATATTCTTAGGAAACGAAAAACACCCCGGTGCCTTGGGGTGTTTTTCTTTTTCTGTAGCAATTCTTAATACGAACTGTTAGTGTGCGATAAATATTCGCCATTCGGCGGGCACCACATCCACTGCGATCTTTTTGCGCCGCGAAGGCACAAATTCGATGGCTATTGGCATGTGATTGATTCACTCCTTGTACTATGTACAGTCCCTCGTACTCCGACCTTTACATTATAGTTTTGACGAGGAACACATCATCTATAGTATCAACTCACTGGAAAACAGTCAAGAATGCGTCCGATAAAACGCTACTGTTTTAATCTTAAGACAACAATTAAAACAGCACAAGCTTTTTCGATACAATCAACCTAAGGAATGTAAATTATACTACAATCTATAATTCGCCGGGTGTTTCAGTTGGTCGCGCTGCTCTAAGTGACCGTTCCTTTAGCATAAAGATCAATATAGTCGCTACGGCCATAAGGACACTGGCAACGATAAAGATTCGTTGCAGACTACCAGAGAAAGCATGTGTTACTATGCTAGAAAAATTCTGCTGGTTCTCAAAGAACTTTGTCTTGGCAACCTCTGCAACTGGCGCAGGTAACGCCTGGAAGCTCTTTTCAGCCTCCGTAGTGATCTCTTTCTTCACACTTGGCATATTGAGCGTCAAGATAGTATTCGCATCGTTGATATCACCCAGTTTTGCTACCTGTGAACTGCTACTTAATGCCTGAACATATGGTGTTGACTGGATATTTCCAATACTCGAGAGGATACCTGCCGTTAGTAACGCTCCGAAGATTGCCGCTCCCAAGGTTGAACCCAGGCTTCGGAATAGTTGATTCGAACTGGTTGCAACGCCCAACTGGTGTTGCTCGAATTCATTCTGGACCGCAAGGTTAAGAGTCGGCATTGCCACTCCCATACCCATCCCCATAAAGAACATAATGATCGCCTCTTGCCTATAGGCAGATTCTGGGGCTAGCGTCGTTAAGGCAATCATCCCTAGTGTCGCCACGGTGAATCCGATCTGCATAAATATCTTATATTTACCAATACGAGATATAAGTTGACCTGAAGCAACACTGGTAATCATCAGTCCCCCAACCAGCGGCAGAAGCATCAGACCAGATACAGTCGGTGTCGCACCGAATACCTGCTGGTTGAACTGTGTTAGGTACAGGATCGACCCCATGAAGGCAGCTCCGAACAACGCAGCGACCGAAATCAATATGACAAAATTCTTCTTCTTAAAGAATTCCATTGGCAGAATCGGCTCTTTGACACGTCGTTCGACCATAACAAAAGCAATACCAGAAAGCAGTACAATGCTGTACATAATAATACGAAGGCCAGCGAGTGACAGACCAGTGGCATCCATTAGCCCAGCAAAGATAGTTGCTGTGTTATCTACCGCAAGAATCAGTACACCTAGGAATACCGTCAGTAATGCTGCACCAGCAAAGTCAATTTTAGATTTCTTGGCATGCTTTAAGGCAGGAGCAAAGATCGCAATCAGTACAAAAGCAGCGATACCAATAGGAACGTTGATGAAGAACGTCCAACGCCAGTCAGTCGTCAATCCAAAGATGTTCTGACCATCCGTCAACCAGCCACCCAGTAACGGACCGACGACCGTGCTAAGTCCAAAGACAGCGCCGATAAGTCCTTGCCAACGTCCACGCTCACGGGCGACAAACAGGTCGCCAACGATCGTAAAGGCATTGGCGGTAATAATACCGGCACCAATACCTTGGAGAGCCCGCCACAGAACCAACTGTACGACATCGCCACTCATGCCGCCCATCAATGAACCAGCTACGAAAATTGCAACACCAATCAATAAAATATTTCGACGTCCAAAGAGATCAGAAAGCTTTCCTGCAATAGGGACGGTAATTGTTGTCGTTAATAGATATGCTGTGACGATCCAACTCAGCGAATCGTAGGCATTGAATTGTTCAACAATCTTACCAAGGGCAGTCGAGATGATCGTCTGATCCAGCGCAACCAAAAATAGGCTGGCCATAACGGACAACATAATAATAATTTTACTTCTCAGAGTCAGGTGGTGGTGCATTAAATATTCTTATTTACTGTCTATGTTTTCGAGATACGAACGATACTGTTCGATGTTATCGGTCAAAGATTCGACAACCACACGCAGTTGATCTTCTTTTAGAAACCCTACCCACTGTGCTTTTTCAGAACCGACCACATACAAGCGGTCTCCGGTTTTAATATCGAGCGCTTCGCGAGCATCAGCAGGTATCACTACTTGTCCTTTTGTTCCCACGGTCGCTGTACCGAAAAGTTTCTTATCGTGCATATAGTCTATTGTAGTACATGTATGAAAAGTATGTCAAGTATACCTCTTCCTTATTTCATTCAGACGGGAGGCCATTTAGTTCAAGTGTCGGCGTAAAAATAAAGAAGAGGATAAAAGCGGTGATATATGACGATTCGGCATGAACCTTGACGCCGAATAACAGGCCGAATAACAAGCTTGCCAGAAACACTACCGTTCCCAGAACACCGATGCTTGCCACCATCGACAGTGGCGAGTAGGCGATGACTCCAAAGAATGAAAAGATAGGTGCGATAACTCAAAGACTGGTTAACGTAATTGACATCACCTTGTACATTGAAACACAATTCAGCAAGTTATCAATTATGAAAACAATTCCCCTTTAAAGTTACGACTATAGTCGACACTACCATCACTATGTATCCGAATATAGACATATACCAAATCACCGTCGCGTTCTAAACGAGGCATTTCATCTTCGTCGAGTGCATCGGCTACTAACCCTTCATCTAGCTTATGGGTGTTGATGAGCGTCGCTATTTCATCCGTTGTTTATGTGTGTCTGCTACTAGTCTACTGTGTGTAGGCCGATACCACTACCCCTTGCTAGGAAAAACTAAAATTGTTGCGTATCGATTGCAAGGAATGTTCGTTCGTCTGGTACCTTACCGATAAGCCGTGCCCTGTCGCGAAGAGCTGTACTTGTTAACGTGATAGCAGGGTCACCATCATACAGGTCAGTATAAGGCCCAACGTCTCGAAGTGTCGACGCAACAATTTCGGGCGCCTTGGTTCGCGTCCCGATGACGCTAATCGTCGGATAATTGAACGCGATTCTTGCGAGCGTAACGCCTCTATCTCGAAGATTGCCTGTCGGACTCTTGCGTCGATTTGCAAATGTATCGTCAATCCAAACAAGGTTGGGTGGCAACGTCGCATCAATCCATTCTTCCATAGCTGGCACTTCTTTACCGTATTTACGAGTAAACAATTCTGCCCTCGTTAATGGATGAGCTATCGTAGCGCGAACTGCTTCGTTCTCTTCGTTAACTGCAACCTCGAAAGTAGCATCTTCTTCCGTTAACTTTTGTGCCCACTCAATAGCCAGTTCTTCCTGAGTATATGCAGGGCCCATCGCGACACCACAAAATGGGCAGGCGGTCCCAATGTCAGCCGGGTTGAAACGCATATCACACACATTGTTATCACAACGGCTTACCTCAAACCATGGAGGACCAGCAAAAGCTTCAATATAGCTTACCGCCAAGCTCTCTTGGTATTGCTCGAACTCTGACGCATTGGTTGCAGTGATAACTTCTATTCGTGTCATATATTTTCCAAATCTGAAATATGCATAGTATTATGTGACGAAATTCCCTATCGGGCGAGCGGACAATCAAGTCCGCCCGCCCGACTCGCAGGAGAGAGTGAGAGAGTCCTTGCGAGAAGGAAGGCCCTTGCTTCCTCCTAGCGAACAGAGATGAGCTGCACCGCAGCCTCGACAGTTCCGGTGCTCTCGCTTCGGGCGGCCATGTCCTTGACGGTCACGGTCCCTGCCTTGGCTTCGGCTTCGCCGACCAGCACCACGTAGGCGAAGCCCATGCGGTTGGCGTAGCGCAGCTTGTCTTTGAGGGAGTCCGGCTCGGTGTAGAGCATCGTAGCGATGCCCGCATTTCGGAGCGTTGCTGCCACCGAAATACCGTAGCCATTCTGTGCATCGTTGATCGGCATTACCACGACGTCCGCAGGGCTCTGGCGAGTTGTCTGGATCAGACCAGGCACCTCACGGAGCTTCGAGAACAATCGTGACAGGCCGATCGAGATGCCGACACCCGGAAGAGCGGTCTTCGTGTAGTAGCCGGCGAGGTCGTCGTAACGACCGCCAGAACACACGCTTCCCACCTCGGGGTAGTCGTTCAGGATGGTCTCGTACACGGTACCCGTGTAGTAGTCCAGCCCTCGAGCGATTTTGAGGTCGATCTGGAACCTCGACTCGGGCACGCCCATCACCCGGAGTGCATCAATCAGCACTCCGAGCTTGGTAACGCCGTCATCGAAGTGCTCTGACTCGATACCCAGCCCCTTGAGGGCGGCCAGGATGTCGTCGTTGCTACCAGCGATGGTCGTGAAGTCCAGCACCCGTTCGACCTGACTCGCGTCGAGGCCGATCGAGGTCAGCTCCGCGACCAGCTCCCCAGGCGTGATCTTCTCCATCTTGTCGATGGTACGGAGGACGTCTCGGGACACCGACGCAAGGCCGATACCTTCAAAGAACCCGTTGAGGATGAGTCGGTTGTTCAGGCGAATGGTGAACTCGCCAAAACCGAACTCCTCGAAGATCTCGTTGATGATTGCGGGGAACTCGGCATCGATGATAGGGCTGTAAGACCCGATCACATCGATGTCGTCCTGCTCGAACTCACGGAAGCGGCCCTTCTGCTGGCGCTCGGCGCGGTGAACCTTGCCGAGGTGGTAACGCCGGAACGGGAAGACCAGCTCGCTCTCGTGCTCGGCGACATACCGGGCAAGAGGAACGGTCAGATCGTACCGCATGGTCAGACTGGTGTCCGATCCCTGCCGCTTGAACGTGTACACCTGCTGCTCGGTCTCGCCGCCGCCCTTGGCGAGAAGTACTTCCGTCAACTCCAGGTCCGGAGTATCCAGCGGCGTGAAGCCGTACTTCTCGTACTTGGCGCGGATGATGTCCCGCAACCGGTTGTACTCGATCTGCTCACCCGGGAGGTATTCGTTGAACCCCCCCGGCTTTCGTGGTGTGACCAATGTCATTGTCTCTGCTCTCTCTAGTTCTCAATCTCTTGCGACGGACCACTGGGGATCCATAACAAGATGATAGTTTGTATTTGATATATTGTCAATCTGATATCTTAATCTCTATCAAGACATACACTACCCCTTAACTATACCGTAAAATTCGCTCATCGCCAGCCTTATTTGCATAAAATTATGTTATATGGTAATGTACAAAAAAGTAGAGGTTGGTCATGAGTACAGAGTTTGGCGAAACAGATCTTGCACAGGCAGCAGCGCATCATGGAGTAAACTTCGTGAGCGCGATTCGCAGCTATGGAAATCTGGGACCATTTCGACCAGTCGATCGCGAGTACTTTAAAGGTATCCGTATCTTCGACCTTCTCCTTCGACCTCGTCAAACGATTCACGGATCCACCATCAAACCACTCACCCCTTCAAACCTATATGGAAACTGGGGAATCGTTGTCACCAAAGGCAAAATCCTACAGTCGTATCCTTACGATGCGGTATCGACCGTCGAAAATGGCGTACCGAAAAGTCCGTATCAAGACCGCATACAGCACCTATCGGCCGATGAACAACTCGCACAGGCTATCACCGCTCGCAAGGGTCACAATGAAGTAAACATCTCGCTCGCCACTCGAGGTATCGCTGGTACTTATTACCTTCTCGACGGTCAAAAAGACGGCGTAGACGATGCGAGTTTTCCATCTAGTGCCGTAGAGACTGCTCTCGAACCCCTTCACCTCCCTTCGTATTGGTTAAACGACGGAATGCTGTTCACTCGGACTGACCTGGACGGCGCCTCGTTAGAAACCAGTCCTGTCCCCACCGATGTTCTTGAAGCAGGTGCTTTTGCGCCCGATAGAGACCAAGAGGGATATATGAGGGAATTTATTACTAACCGAGTCGTACTCCCTCCTCGAAATCCCATATCCGCAGGAGTTGCAAGGGGTAAATTTGCCCACCACTACCGACAATCAAATGGCACAGCTGTCCACGATGACTTCTTTAATGAGGTGAACTATCACCTCGATCAGCCAGCTCTTCATTCGAGATTATACGGTTCTATCGCATTCCATTCGTTCATGGAACAAGCACATGCACAGGACGACACGGTCGATCCGCTACCTTCTTTGGTACATCGTGTGACGGAACAAACCAGCACCGAAGCCTATCGTGCTTTCAAATCTCGCATTCAGGATGATGGCCAACTCCGTGTGGTGCGGACGGATATCGACCACTACGTTTCAACCAATACTCTTCCTGAATATCTTGGGCCGATCTAGTTATACTTCGAGGTGATGGACAACATCACGAAGTTTGGCGATATACGTTGCTACCTCGACACTTACATCCGGCACAGCGAATCGAATATCAGGACGATCAAGCGACGTGTAAGGAATGCCAAAACCACTTAGGGCCAGTGAGCCAATAGTGACAGGTGCACCGTTTATGTCTTCAAGGACAGATATAAATGTTTCGTTAAAATCAAGAAGATCGAGCGAAGCCTGTTTCCACTGACTTCTTTCACCAAGAATACTCATTAATGGTTCACTAAATGGCAAAAAGTAAGGGACAGACTGCCCCTCTAGATCACCAATTTTTCCACCCAATATAGTCAGGTCGCGTGACGTTGGTATGGCCATCCCTTTTGTCTTGCCTTCGACCGGGTCACTGGCAAGTACTGTTGTAAGCGCTGTTACTTCGATATTTGCCTCGTGGGCAACTTCTAATCCTCGCCAGATGCCCCCAGATGCTGCAATACCTGCAAGCATTCTTATCTTTGGTCGATCACTATCAAGTGCTGCTCGAATAGTAGCAACTATCGCACTGACCGTGTCGCCAAAGGCAAGTACATCATCGACTAACACCAGCTCATCCAGCTGTTGTTGATCGGCCCATGTAATCATTCCTCGTATCTGTTCGTCCGCACTTAATTGAATACCTCGGCGCGATACGATACTTCCGCTGGCCGATCTTGAAAGGTCTAATCTTCGTTCCCTCTCACCTAGTGCTTGATGAATGGCAATATCCTTATCCATATAGACAACACCGACACGACGATCGGTTCGCACCAATTCACTAGCCGCATTTAGTTCGAGGTCGTGGTACAACGCCTCCGCGTCGATACTGTAGAACGTTGAATCTACCGGCGCATACTGTTCTTTAATCTCTAACAGTTTCGCTTCGAGAGAACTTGCTTGCTGATCGCTAAGATCCGGCGCCAACTCCCTCGAAGTGACCCCTATATCTTGGAGAGATAGGTAAGGGTACGGGGTGTCAATTAACTCGGGTCGTCTCATCGAAGTGGTCTCTGCTTACTTTCCTCATTTTATAACACAATATGTTAACATAGTCATTCTTTGAGAGATATAGGGTAATGGCAATAGATAGGATACGTTTGTTTAGGTGCACTATACTGAAGTCTTTTCGGTACCGGAAATCATACCCTCTACAAAGCACGTCTCGGCACCGGTGTGGCAACAGACGCCATCACCTTCGATAGTGACTTTAAACAAAAATGTATCGTCATCACAATCGACATACGACTCGGCGACTTTCAACTTATTACCCGAGGTTTCGCCTTTCATCCACAACGCCTGGCGAGTGCGACTCCAGAAATAGACATAGCCCGTTTCTTTCGTACGCTCGTACGCTTCAGGGCTCATGAAACCCAACATCAACACCTTATCGGTGTGCATATCTTGGATGATAGCAGGCACTAGTCCGCCCATTTTACTAAAATTAATCGTTTTCAAAACACATTCTCCTTTTCTAATAATTATTGGCCCATCGTACGTTAACTTTTTGCAATTATCGCTAACCTATTGTATTGAGACATCGGTGTTGTATAATCCAGTTATACAGACTATGAGTGAGAACATCCATATCCGAAACGAGAGCACCGAACTCCAACGATACAGGGAAGAGGTTGATGAGGTTGTCAAGAAATTCATGCAGGACAATGGTATTCAGACCGTCATCGGACTCTCTGGTGATGCAAGCTCATCTTCAGAAGATGAAGTGACAAGAATAGTCAGGGACCTTATAGCAAATATGAAAGGCTTGCCTTATGCAATACTCACTGGCGGAACACAGGGTGGGGTACCCGAGCTTGGTATTCAGGTTGCCAAGGAAGCCAAGGTACCAACTATCGGTGTCTATCCCGAGCAAGGTCGTAAAAAATCCCTCGGTGAAGCGCTCGATCTTGAGATTGAAGCCTCTCCTCCAATGTATGGACCTGGTAAATACGGGAGTGAAACCCCAACATTTGTTAATCTTTTAGGTGGTGCGGCCGTTATTGGTGGTGGATTCGGAACGTTAACCGAAGTGTCCACTCTCCTAAAAATTAACAAAATGCGCTTTGATAGCAATGAAACACCTATCTTTCTTTCTCCTATATCCGGAACGGGGGGTGTCGCCGATGCTATCTATACATTGCCTGGTATCGATAAGGTCGCACTCTCTCTTCCTAGTGAACCTATCACAACCGGTAGCGACGCTGCATTATTTTTAAAGAACAAACTCGATCTCTCTACAACTGAATAACTAAGCGTACTTCTCGCGGTAACCGGCCGCTTCACGGAAGGCAATTTCGACTGCTTCTTCTGCAGTGCTGGCAGCAAATGTCATACGTCGTTCGCGTCCATCAATGTACTCACCCGCTAGTTTTTCACTCCAACCGCCAACACCTTTCAGTGCGACCATTGGGATGTCTGCCTGGTAAGCAATAGCTAGTTCAGTTAATGTACCTGAACCCCCACTGATCGCAATCACTGCGTCACAGGCGAGGACTAGCACCAACTCTCGTCCGCCGCCTCTTTCTAGTCCAGATGGGATGATGACATCTGCATCTTTTTCCCAGATATCTTTTCCCTTGCCATAGGTAACCCCGACGGTCAGGCCATTGGCTTTTTTTGCTCCACGACAGGCAGCGGTCGAAAGCGAATCACTGTCCTTCTCGGCACCGAACACCAAGATGCCGTCATTCTCTGCAACTAACTGACCAATTCTCTCAGCCAACATTTCGATCTCTTTTGAGTATTTCAGGTCCGCCGCTGAACCCATTACTCCGATTTGAAACTTCCTCATCACTTTACCTCTCTTATGTTGGTATTGGATAACTTCGTATGTCGCTGCGCTAACAATTGTTGAATATCTGTCGGCGATATATCTTTTAGATTCATGAGAACCTGTAGATGGTAGATAAGGTCAGCCATTTCTCCGATCAGTAACTCTTTATCGTCATTTTTCGAAGCGATCACCACTTCGACTGCTTCTTCGCCTACCTTCTGAGCAACTCTATCGATTCCTTCGTTAGTCAGTGATGCAGTATATGACCCTTTCGGCGGGCTCTTCGCTCGTTCTTGAATAATTGCGTATAGCTCTTCGAATGTCATAGTACAATCTTTTCTATCGGGAGGACTAAAATGCCCTCGGCACCGAGATTCTTTAGTTTTGGTACCACTTGCCAGAATTTATCTTCATCAATCACCGCATGAATAGCAATCCAGCCCGATCGTGCCAATTCTGTCACAGTCGGGGCATTCAGACCTGGGGTAATCTGTTTAATTGCTTCGAGGCTTGTCTTTGGTGCATTCATCATCACGTATTTTAAACTGCGTGCTGCAATCACCCCTTCAAGGCGCGTCAGCATTTGGTCGAGTAATTCTTGCTTATCATTAGAAAGCTTTTTCGGACCAGCCACGATAACCGCTTCAGTCTCAAGAATGGTCTCGATCGGACGAAGGTCATTCAGGATCATCGTACTGCCCGTCGCCGTAATATCCGAAATCGCATCAGCAACGCCAAGCGCAGGGGTAATTTCAACCGCACCAGCAATTTGCACTATCTTTACGTTAATACCTTGGTCGTCAAAATACTGCTTAGTCGTCGTAGGGAATGATGTCGCAATACTCTTTCCTTCAAGGTCACTGATCGATTGAATAGTTGACTCTTTTGGTACGGCGACCATTAGTCGGCAGTAACCAAAGCCAGGCTTCATAAGCTCGCTTAGTTCAGATTTTTCTTCAATGATAATATTCTTGCCGACGATTCCTAGGTCTGCAACGCCGCTTTCGACGTAGCCAGGAATATCGTCATCGCGACAAAACAATACCTCGACAGGAAAATTACGACAGGTTGCGAATAGTCGCCTGCCGTATGTCTCGAGGTCCAGGCCCATCAATTTTAGTACTTTGAGTGACTCTTCAGTCAGTCGCCCATCTTTTTGAATCGCAATCTTGAGATTCTCTTTTTTCAAAGTCTTTTCCATATATCTATGCTCCTTAGAATTATAGGTTGTTCTTTCTAAGGAACGAAAGGTAAATAAAAAAGACCTTCCGCGGTCCCATCCTTATTCCAAATCGTATTACTACAACTTAGCACTTGGCACCGGCTCTACATTGACTGCGATTTCGGTTGCACGATTTTACGGTTCTGCTTCCGTAGCGTATTTTGACGCTCAGCTCGTTCCGGCGTGACTGGAACTCAAACGCTTGTACTATCTAATAGTAAATGTTGTTGTATGCCCTGTCAAGGCCTTACTGGATCCTGATCCCCATTGCTCGTGCGTGTGCATCCAAACCTTCGGCTTTTGCCATAGTCATAACCGTATGCGCCAGGCCCCTAGCCCCCGCTTCGGTTATCGACTGAAATGTCACATATTTACAAAAGCTTTCCAGTGACAAACCGCTATATGACCTAGCCCAATTATTTGTAGGAAGCGTGTGGTTGGTACCCGAGGCATAATCGCCGGCACTTTCAGGTGTGTAGTTTCCCAGGAACACCGAGCCTGCATTATGTACTTTTGAAGTCTTGTCTTCGACGTCTTTTATGCTAAGGATCAGATGTTCGGGTGAGTACGTGTTAGCAAAGTCGATTGCTGTATCGATATCGTCAAAGACTATGTTGAGTGAGTTTTTAAGTGCTACAGCGGCGATGTCTTTACGAGGTAATAATGAAAGTTGCCTTTCTAATTCTGCATCAACTTGCTTGGCAATGCTATCCTGATTGGTTAGTAACACCACTTGGCTATCTTCTCCATGTTCTGCCTGACTAAGTAAGTCTGCAGCGACAAAATCAGGCCTCGATGACTCATCGGCTATCACCATGACTTCTGATGGCCCGGCTGGCATATCGATTGCCACCCCAAAGTTACCTGCAAAGAATTTGGCAGCCACTACATATTGATTACCCGGCCCAAACACTTTATCTACTTTTGGAACAGACTCTGTTCCTACCGTCATAGCAGCAATTGCTTGAGCACCACCAACCCTGAATACTTTCGTAATACCAGCGACTTTGGCGGCATAGCATATGGCAGCGTTAATAGATTCGTCTGCCTGAGGAGGTGTGCACAGTATTACTTCTTTACAGCCTGCAATCTGGGCCGGGACACCCAACATTAATACGGTCGAGAAAAGTGGTGCGCTTCCTCCTGGAATATACAAACC
>JBAQNZ010000058.1:0-16149 GCA_049304275.1 Candidatus Microsaccharimonas sp.
GCGTATCCCTTACGTCCGAGGCGTTGCAATCGGATTGCGAGCATAAAACAGAAACTTCCTTTAACTCTATAACATTATTTTTAACTCTCGGATGATTTTACACTGTTTCAATCTGTAAGTCAACCTCGCATCAGCTAGGTTAGTCGATTGCTTGGGCTGTCACAATTAAACGATCATCATAGTTATAGGTTCGCGCATTGTAATTGCCTGCACAGGTAATGATAACGAGCCGTTTTGTCGTTTGATTAGTATTTGGTAAGTAATGTGCCATATCTACAGTATCTGCAGGAATATCTTCAATCGTGGTGACTTTATAATTAAATATCTTTCCATCACCCATCGTCACTTTAATGAGAGCATTTTCACTTACTTTATGCAATTCAGATAATTTTCCAGCATAAGATTTCGTACCGACATGTCCAACAATTACAGCAGTCCCGACACTGTCGACAGGCGAGGTACTTTTATCATACCAGGCAAGTTGTTTAATGCTTGCCGGAGCTCCAATATTACCCTTATCGTTAATCCCCACTTGCGTTGTATCTGCATCGATAGATACTTCGGGAATTTCTACTTTCACAGGATGCAGAGGGTCTTTTGAAGCAACGAAGGCAGCAGAATCACCACTCTCACCAGAATCATTCGCTTCGGATGCATAAGTCTTTACTTGGTCCTGAACAGCCATATTATTTACTACCGAGGCAATTCCCAAGCCAACACCTCCACCAATCAACACAGCAGCAACAATTGGTATACCGAATTGGATAAATGCGCCGTTTACGGTTGCAAACAGCGATACTTTTTGTGCTACCTCACCAACTCCCGTTACTGCAAGTGAAGCTGCACTCGTAACAGGTGCCGTCGTCGCCAGGGGTTGAGTAGTGTCTTCTTTATCAAAAGGAAAAACAGTGTGCTGTAAGTCTGTGTATTCATCAAAATTAATAATATTCTGTGCAGCTATGCGCGTACGATCGACCTCGAGGGTAGAGCGGTAGCCTTGTCTGGCTGTCAGACCACCATGTAATCGTCGTTCTTCCTCGCGCATTGCGCCCCACTACTTCCTTGTTCGAATGGTTCGACGACTAGACTTCAGATATGATTTTCGTAGGAACAGTGAACCAATACCTAACATCACGACTGCACCGGTAATTGCGATATTAACCGGCCTTGCAAGCGCACCAGCAGTATCTGGCGGACCGGGAACTGTTGTAGCCGTCAATACGACATCGTTACCTGTCCCACCTACATAACTTATTGTATATGTGATGTCATCGAGTACAAATGTTGCACCTTGAGCTAATCCTGCAAATGTACCTGTTATAGCATCATTAGAATCATTACTGATGATAGTAAACGTATCGTTGAGTACTGGTAGAAATCCGCCATAATGAACAGTATTGAGTGTCGCACTGCCTAGACTTACCGTACCTGTAACATTTAGTTGATCGTACTGACCAGCTCCAGTCCCGCCAATTTCCACGTCCATAGAAGAAGAACTGTCAAACGACACACTTCCAGAATTTATAATGCCCGGACTATTACCGATTGCGAGCTTTCCTGATTGTGAGGTCAATGCACCGATAGTCCCCACCCCTGTGAGTACGCCTCCATTCTGTAGCAGAATTGCCCCAACATCTGTCCTTGATCCGAGATTCAAACGTGCTAAATTCCCAACATAGTGAGCGCCGCTCGAGTTAAAAGATTGAAGTGTCCATGTGTAAGCGCTCGAAGCAACCGTCCCGTTCGAAGTCGCAGTCGTATTACTCGAGCCGTTAACAATCAATGAGCCACCAGTGTCCTGAAGGCCATTGTTAGCGTCAGGGGTCAGTACAGATATTGTTCTTGTTGATCCGCTCAATGCACCAGATAAAGTCGTTGATGTCATATCGGTCTTGATGCGCAGGTTAGTTGAAAGAGTCATAGACCCAGTGAGCGCTACCGACCTACCTGACTTCACTTTTTGGTACCACTCTCTATAAGTAGCTCCTAAGACAGGAGTGATCGTGGCGTTCGAGACGGCATTGTCTCCAGAATATAGCGCCAACTGGTGTCCACCTGTATTTACGCCCGCACTACTTACAACAAAGTTGTTTGGAATTGTCATGGCAGTCCCGGTAAATCCCGAGAAGAAGTACCATTCCAGCCAGCTTGTATCTGCAATAGTGATCGTTGCAGTTCCAAGCCCTTGATTGTAGTTCGCAGCTGTTGTCCATAATGTACTCTGATTACCAACGTAAGCATACCCATTACCACTCATATTTAGAGCACCCGTAAAGCTAGGAGAAGGCGCGTAAAAGCGGACAAACACACCATCTAGATTGACTGTGCCCGAGCCTGTCACTGCGTCCATAAAAACGGTTGATTTCGAGCCTAATTGGTATTCCGGATATTCATAAGATTGATAGCCAGCGGGCTTTGTGAGCGTGAGTACGTAAGAACCGATATTAAACCCCCCGGGAAAGTACGTATGATTTATCGTAGAGATAGATGAGTTGGCAGCAAGAGTAGTAACACCAGCAAAACTAGTAGTCGTTGAGCCGCTTGAGTTAAATGAACATTGCTTGCCGTTTAAATCAATGATATCGCCAGCTATCTTAAAGCTACCAGTAAAAGTATACGGGTAGCCAGAACCATATGTACACTCAGTTGGGTTGCCGCTGAATTCGATTCCGCTAAAGGCGATTGAGGTGGAAAGGTTATTATTTCCTACTCTGTTTGTAGCAGATGTGGGGAATATCACTGTCGTTCCGTCAACCGGTACAGTACCAGTCTCACAAGTCCAGTTTCCAGCGGTCGAAAAGTCTGTATTTCCACCTGCTCCCGTCCACGTACACGTTGGTGCGCCCGCAGAGGTATTGACAGAGCTAAAAGAAAACGATAGTAAGGTCGAAATGACGAGCATCGTGAAAAATACCAACAGTATAAATAACTTGTTTCGCCGGAGTGCGGTGGTCATGTTGAATTGTATTCCTGTTTGTTTTTTGTTTTTGAACTATTTTTAGCTTAGCATAAGGATTTTAAGATGACTAGCACTTTTAAACATTTTTAAGTATTATTTAGAATCATTATACTGTTCTAACGCAGCCTTTGCCGCCACCTGTTGGGCATACTGCTTGCTCGGCCCGGTTCCCTGGCTGACCAATCGATCACCCGAATACACTCCTAAGGTAAAGATCTTGTCATGGTCGGGTCCGAGTTCTTCTAGTACAACATAGCGCGGCGTAACTCCATCGGTTCGTTGCATTACTTCCTGTAGGTGTGACTTCGGGTCGCGCCAGCTACCACTTTCTAAAATAGCATCAAGTTTCGAGGTAATATGTTTCGTGATAAATACTTCCGCATCGGCATAACCACGCTCGAGGTAAATGGCACCAATAAGCGCTTCAAAAGCATTTGCTAGAATTTGCTGACGTGCTCGGTCACCTCCCTGTTTTTCACCGCGGCTCATTCGGATGAGTGATTCATAGCCCAGTTTCGTTCCGGCTTCACCGATACTCTCGGTACGCACTAGCGACGCACGCCAACTAGTCAGAATACCTTCCGGTTCGCTGTAGTTATTAAACAAGAAATCGGTCACAACTAGTTCGAGGACAGCATCACCGAGGAATTCCAGACGTTCATTGTGCTGCTGAACGCTTTTACGGTGTTCGTTAACGTAGCTACGATGAGTAAAGGCAGTAATGAGCAGATCAATTTTTTCAAACTCAAATCCCAGTGTTTCGCGAGCAAAATCTTGGTATGGCGCCACCTGCATCCCCGTCATTTATAAATTCTCCTGCCTTATACGTTTCATACCCAGTAGCATCAATTTACCGATATCTTCGTATTCGATCGCGTCGAGGGCATCATGGAACGAGAACCACTTAATACCATTCATCCACTCTTCTTTTTTAATAGCATTCGTGTCGCCTAGGGCACGGACCAAATAAATTTGTGTGGTCATCAGGACTAGTTTGTCGATACGACGATACCGAAAATGAATCTTACCCAACCAGCCGAGGATTTCGACGTCGGGCAAGCCAGCTTCTTCGCCAATTTCACGTTTTGCCGTTTGTTGAGCGGTTTCGCCCTCTTCGATGTGACCCTTTGGAATCGTCCAACGGTCTTTGGCGTCTTGGATTAGTAGAATTTCAATGCCACCTTCTTTTCCATGGCGAAATACAATACCTCCCGCGGTTGGTTCACGGACGATTTCTTGAATAGCTGGTTTTTTACGAGAAAAATATTTCTTGAACTTATCAAACTGTGGTGCGGCCATCAGTGGCTCCCTCTACAAGTGTGCGATAGGCCGTTCCCAGCACTCCATTCACAAACTTACTCGAGTTATCCGAACCAAACGCTTTGGCAAGTTCGACAGCTTCATTAATTGCTACTTTTGGAGGTACCACATCTGCTTGATGTAGTAACTCATATATACCAATACGAAGGATGTTACGGTCGATACGTGCGATCTGTTCTAATGGCCAATCCGGTGCGATCGGTGTAATCTTTGCGTCGATATCGCTTTGTTCCTTCAACACACCTTTGACAAGGGCTTTAACGAACTTTGTGTCTTGGATCGCTTCTTCATACCTCGAAATGTTGCGCTCAAGGACTTCCTTGATGTCAACCGAAGTATCTCCAGATTCGGTACGGAATTCGTACTCGTAGAGTGTCTGGAGGGCGACGATGCGACCGAGATGACGATTAGATGCCATAATGCGTTTGTTTCTCTTGTTAATTAAATGTACGGATTAAAAGCTCTGTTCGGCTTTTTTCTTGCCCGTTTCCTTACGGGTAGTGGTGACTTTGACCGGTGAACTTCCGTTCACGCGGCGAGCAAGCACCAGTCGCAAGTGACTGCGACGTAGGCCGGTTTTACGCGGGCTACTTTGCTTTTTTGGTTGTCCCATTGAAAGTACTCCTTTAATAGGTGATTGTTAAACTTGTCATTATTATACTATTTACCTCTCAAGTACTCAAGTGGTTATGCTTATTCCACTTTTGTGATATGGTAGAAATAACATGAGCGAAAAACCACCATTACACATAACTGAACGAGGGAAGAACGTTATTTGGGGCACTGCGGCCGCTACGGCGATTGCCGCTGGCATCACTGGCATCGTAGTTGAATCAGGCGGAAATAATAATGGTCCGGAACGTGGTGAAGTAGATACCTCAATATTTTCTATCACCCTCACCCCAGATGCTAATCTTCGTTATGATCCTAATTTAGGTGATGTTAACACCAACACATTAATCGCCCAGCCTGGACAAGAGACAGAGGTTATCGGACAAAGTCGCATACGTGTTCTCGAAGGAACAGATGATGGAACGTGGTATGGATTAAGTACAGATTGGTTGGCGGATTCAATTCCGCATTTCGACGACAATGGCGATAAAGACGGTATCGTCTGGGTCAATGAACAGGGCGTCAGCCATGTAACCCACCTCGAAGACATAGACATTCAATTGCCTACCTTACCTGATCAAAATTCCAAAGAAGTAAACAACTAAAGAACAATACTGACTAATCGGCTGGGGACATAAATCACCTTGGCCGGTTTTTTGTCACCAACAAATTTCGTGACGTTTTCCTGCAATAATGCGGCCGCTTTGATTTCTTCGGCGTCGAGGTCCTTGGCAACTTCAATTTCACCACGCAGTTTACCGTTTACCTGCACGGCGATCGTCATAATATCTTCAACGATGAGTGATTCATCCCAGGTAGGCCAGGTGGCGTTTTGGACTAAGCCTTCATTACCTAGTTGTGACCACAATTCATCCGCCATGTGTGGGGCAAACGGTGCGATTAGTTGTGTCAGTGCAGTCAGAGCTTCTTTCCACACCTCTTCACTGAATCCATCAACCTTGAACTTATACAGGTCATTAGTGTATTCCATCAGCCCAGCGATAGCGGTATTGAAACTAAGGCGACGAATATCATCAGTCACTTTACGAATGGTCTTATGCTGTGCGATGCGAATTGCGGCATCATTTTTCGTGACGGTTTTTTCTGCTTCAAAGTACTGCTGGCTGAGTGTCCAAACACGCCCGAGGAATCGGTAGATCCCCGCAATTCCCTTCGAGCTCCAGGCAGCATCAAGTTCAATTGGACCCATAAACAGCATGTAGGTGCGCAGTGCATCGGCACCGTAGCCTTGATCGATAATATCGAGTGGATCAACCACATTTCCTAGGCTTTTGCTCATCTTGCGACCATCTTCGGCGTTGACGTAGCCGTGGTAAATCAATTTCTTAACTGGTTCTTTAAAGTTCACCAGTTTCATATCGTAAAAAACATGTGTCCAGAAGCGAACATACAGCAAGTGCGCAACGGCGTGGTCGCCTCCTACGTAGAAATCGAGCGGGTTCCAATAGTTCGCAACTTCTGGGTTCCACGCCTGTTCGTTATTGTGCGGGTCAGTATAACGAAGTAAGTACCAACTACTACAAGCATAGCCGTCCATAGTATCGGTTTCACGTTTGGCAGGCTTGCCACAGTCAGGGCAGGTCGTGTTTACCCATTCTTCGGCGCGGGCCAGTGCCGACAGACCATCACCTTTCGGTGCGTAATCTTCGATTTCAGGCAGCAGAACTGGTAGTTGATCTTCGGGAACGGCCACGGCACCGTGTTCAGGACAATGAATAATCGGGATCGGCGCGCCCCAATAACGCTGTCGGCTAATCAGCCAATCGCGCATTTTATAGGTCGTCTTCGCCTGACCAAGTTTCTTTTCTTCTAACCACGCGACAATTTGTTCACGGGCTTCACTACTTGGCAAACCGTCGAATGTACCCGAATTAAAGAGGACACCCTCGCCGTGATACGACGGAAGAACAGGATCGTTATTGGCTTCGTATGCCTCGAGAATCGCCGGAATACGACCCAGTGTCTCGATCCAGTGGCCGTTCCCCTCAGGGTAGGTGTGCAGGTCTTTCATAACAGCATCCAGATCAGACCAGACCACTTCGTAGTCTTCGTGTGACTCTTGCTGCTGTTCGGCTTGGTCGTCTTTGTTGATAATTGCCAAGAACGTATAGCTGAACGAGCGACGATTACTATCTTTGTTACTATTATAGAAATACGAATACGTCGGGTCGCCGAGTGGAATAATTGCCTCGGCAGTATCAAAACCAGCCTCCTCTTTTAGTTCGCGGCGGGCGGCGGTCTCATAAGTTTCGCCTTCTTCTAATCCACCGGCAACCAACCAGCGCCTGTTCACCTTCTTATTTATAAGACTCATGAATTGTTTAATACGCGGATCATATCCAATAACCACGGGACCTGTCACATCAACAGGATCGGGCAATGGGTCACCAAAGTCCTGAGCAATGACAGATACAATCGGCAGTTTGTATTTGCTCGCAAACGCATAGTCCCGCTCATCATGCCCCGGCACCGCCATGATCGCACCCGTCCCATAACCACCCAGAACATAATCCGCTACCCACACAGGTACCTTATCGCCATTCGCTGGATTAATCGCATAGCTACCGGTAAAGACGCCTGTTTTTTCCTTCGTGTTATTTGTTCGGTCGATTTCAGATTTCTTTACTGCGTCTTTGACGTATTGCTTTAACGAATCAGCGAACTCACCCTGCGCCAGTGCTAGTGCCAATGGGTGTTCGGGTGCTAATACGAGGAAGGTCGCACCGAAAATAGTGTCAGGGCGGGTCGTAAAGACGGTAATCGATTCATCACTGCCATCGATGGCAAATTGTATTTCTGCCCCCTGTGATTTTCCAATCCAGTTTGTCTGCGCAGTTTTAATTTTCTGTGGCCAGTCCAGGTCTTCGATTTCATCCAGCAATGCATCAGCGTACTCGGTGATTTTAAAGAACCACTGCTTCATCGATTTCTTTTCAACCAAACTACCACAGCGCCAACAATGACCGCCTTCGACTTGTTCGTTTGCCAGCACCGTCTTATCGACGGGGCACCACCATTGCAGTGATTCTTTTTGATACGCTAATCCGCGTTCGAATAATTTCGTAAATACCCACTGGGTCCAGCGATAATATTCAGGGTCACTGGTGTTGATCTCGCGCGACCAATCAATACTAACACCCATGCGTTTGAATTGATTCTTAAAGTTCGCGATGTTTTCCGGCGTTACTTCGGCAGGCGCGCGTCCTGTTTTAATAGCAAAGTTTTCAGCTGGTAAACCGAATGTATCCCAACCAATAGGGTTGAGAACATTATGACCATGCTGTTTATGAAAGCGGGCAATCGCATCAACAATCGCCCAACTAAAGGCGTGTCCGATGTGCATGCCGGCACCACTTGGATACGGGAACATACCCGAGACGTAGGTTTTTACCTTACTCAGATCAATCACTACTTCGTTGGCTTTTTGATCTTCCCAGACCTTTTGCCACTTTGGTTCAATTTCAGACGGGTTGTAGCGTTGCATAACGGTTTAAAGTATACCAGAACTAACGGATTAGGGACAGGTTAAGCGGATCTTTTAATAAACCTTTCCAATGAGGTGATCTTGCGTTCATGATTGGTGATTATCTGCGTATTAAGAGATATTAATGCGCGTAGCTCGTCATGAACATCTGCAATTGCATCGAGTACCACGTTGAGTTTCACATCGTTCTCTTCGAAGCGCTTGTCTATTTGTTCGAAACGTTTATCCATTGCTTCGAAGCGCTTGTCTATTTGTTCGAAATGCCTATCAATCTTTTTGAAGTGCTTGTCCATTGCTTCGAAACGCCTATCAATCTGTTTGAAGTGTTTGTCTATTTGTTCGAAACGACCATTCATTGCGCCCAGTTGCGTGACGATTGATTGAAGTATTCTCTCTACTTTTGTTTCTTGCGTGTCGGTCATGGTTCCATTATGAAGCCAGCAACAACGTGGGTCAATAAATATACGATGTGAAATTGATTGTGTTAAGAAGAAATTAAGGGAACACCTCACATACAAAAACTCGCCCCTGTTTCTAGAAGCGAGTTTGTCTGCTGCTGCGCGCCCACCCGGGGCGCCGCCTTTTTTGGTGGTGTTTGTTTTGCCGCGCTAAGAGGGGTAGCCCCTAGCGCATCAGCATAGATGTATTATCACTCGCTAGGGCGAAAAGCACAAGTACTTTACATTCTTTAACACTAGTATTTAGTATAAGAATATGCTTAACTGAAGAAGTTCAGAAACACGCGCGTACCAAGAGCTGGATGCCGAGTGTTTATCTTCACCAAGATAATCTCTCTTCACCGCTTAAAATACTAGTCGCCAGGTCGATCTGACAACAAGTAAAGAAGAAGAGAAGATAATCCAAATATATGTCACAAAATCTATTTATCGGTAGCCTAGCTTACGCTACTACTGATGACAGCTTGAAGGCTTTCTTTGAGGAAATCGGCGAAGTGACTAGTGCACGAGTCGTTATGGACCGCGAAAGCGGCCGCTCAAAGGGATTTGGTTTCGTCGAATTTGCAGACGAAGCTAATAACCAAAAAGCAGTTGACCAGTTAAATGGTAAAGAACTTGACGGACGCCCTATCAACGTTAGCCTTGCACGACCTAAAGAAGATCGTCCACGAGGCGGCGACGGTGGTGGTTCATTCCGCCAACGTAGCTGGTAATCAGTTACCCCATTTAAAAAATACTCCCTTTCTAGGGAGTATTTTTATTCAAACTACTAACTAATTGCCACTGGTAGATGAGGTACAGGTGTACGTTACACCTTCGACAACGTGCGTGCCCGGGCCAAGTTCTTTACACTTTTCAAACAACACTCCCGCAGCACCCACCATAACGATAATAAAGATAATCGTTCCAATTATGTTTAGGATTCCCAGGATAATACCTGCTATAGCAAAACCATTGCCTTGTCCGACTGCTTTTGATTTGTTTATACCTACAATACCGAGGATCAGACCAACGAGGCCGATTCCTAAGAACGAAACAATAAGACTCGCAATACCAATTCCTTTACCTGGGTTTGCAACGACCGATCCGGTAACTGGTGCTGCCGGTGGAAGTGTAGTTGGTTGATTTGGGCCCATAGATTCTCCTTATACTAATACCATCATTGTAGTTGTACGCCTTCATGAAAGCAAGCTTAACGAAACAGTGGTGAGTAGAGCCAATCTAAACCTAAGTGAAGGAATGCATTAATCAAACCAAAAGTATTCAATAGCCATGCAGTCATAACCAACACCAGACCGGTCAGGCAAAGCACCAGAATTCTTACAGTGATATGTTGGTGCTTCAACCAATCAGTCCACTGATCATACCGGACCTTTAGCTTATCGAGTGTCTTTGAGGCAAATTCAAATTCAGTTGCTAGGACAGCCAGACCGGCAAATACAATCAACCAGCCTGGCCCTGGGTAGGGAATCAACACGATACCGATCAGGACAATCAACCCACCAATAGCGCCAACGGATACACGACGACTATGTCGCTTGATTTTTTCTGTGTGGCTACTCATCGTTACTTACCTGTACATGTGTCATCAGATCTTGAACTACTTGTTGAATATCGGCTAACTCACTGACAGTAAGCTCTTCGGACGTCAGTTTTTTATACTCTGTCTGTTGATTAAGTTCAACATACAGATCCTTGGGCTTATCACGGACAAGTTTATTAAAAATAAATGTCGGCATAGTCTACCCTACCAATCGTATAAATTCATCTTCGTTTAAAATCTTCGTGCCATAACTACGAGCTTTGGTAAGCTTACTAGCGCCTACATTTGCGCCTGTTACCAAGTACATCGTGTCTTTTCCAACTGTAGTCTGAAAGGTACCACCCAGCGCACGAATACGTTCGGCCGCATCATCCCGCGACATCGACGTCAGCGTACCCGTCACGACAAAGTTCATGCCGATAAACTTACCTGTCTTTTTTTCAAATTGCGGCAAAACTCCTAGTTCAGTAAATTTCTCCAACATAGCCTCGTTATCTGGATCGGCGAACCAGGCAACAATACTTTCAGCCACTACCACCCCGACACCGTCGATGGCTTTTAGTTGATCAATCGTCGCCGATTGTAAGGCATAGAGTGACTCAAATGCATTGACGACATCGATCGCTGTCTGCGTACCGACATGACGAATACCCAATCCGTAAACAAATCGTTCAAGTGGTGGTCGTTTTTTATCAGCAATAGCATCGATCAATTTGGCGGCTGATATATCAGCAAATCGATCAAGTGTCAGTACTTGTTCTTTCGTCAACGTATAAATATCTGCCAAATCAGTCACCAATCCTGCTTCAACAAGTGCAACGACATTCTTTTCACCTAATGTATCGATATCTAGAGCGCCTTTTGACGCAAAGTGCTCGACCGCTTTTGTCAGTAATAGCGGACCCGTCGCACCTTCCACCCGATACACTACTTCGCCTTCAGGCCGTACAAAAGAAAGTTCTGGGTATTGATCATGAAGAGCCTTGAGGAAATCGAACGCTACGGTCGTCTTTGGACGGAGCTCGGTAACAACACTCTCGACCTGCGGAATAATATCGCCCGCTTTAAAGATCACCACAGTGTCGCCAATTCGGACATCCAGTCGAGCAATCTCGTCGGCATTATGCAGGCTGGCATGCTGCACGGTAGTTCCTGCAACCACCACTGGATCAAAAACCGCGACAGGTGTCGCTGCACCAGTTCGCCCGATGCTAATGACGATATCTTTGACGACAGTTGTCGCTTGTTCGGCGGCATATTTGTACGCCACGGCAGCGCGTGGTTGCTTGCCTACTACTCCCAGTTCAGCAAACAATGCTCGGTCATTTACTTTTACTACTAACCCATCGGTATTAAACGGCAAATCGTGACGCTTGCTATCCCAGCTATCGATAAAGTTCATCACTCCATCAAGGTCGGTAAATACGGATGCCTGAGTATTACGAGTAATGCCTAAATGCGACAATGTTTCATAGGCAAACATATTTGTCGGTACGTCTGTAGGATCATCACGCAGTACATCATAGGCACGGAAATGAAGCGGACGACCCGCAACAAGTTTGGGATCAAGTTGACGAACCGTTCCCGCAGCAAGGTTTCGAGGATTCGCAAACTCCGGCTCGCCAGCAGCTCTGCGAGCGTTATTCAACGCTTCGAAATCTTTTTTCAGCATCACAATTTCACCGCGAACTTCAGTGCGTCCAGTGAGGAATTGTTCGTACCCCCTCGCAGTCCGCAGGCGCAATGGTACGTTTTTAATCGTACGGACGTTCGCTGTGATATCTTCGCCGATGAAACTATCACCACGAGTAATTGCCTGGACAAACAACCCATCCTGATATATCAGTGCGCACGCCAAACCATCCATTTTTATATCAGCAAAGAATTCATGTTTTGTGCCGGGTAATAATTTGTCCATACGAACTACCCACGCTTCGACGTCAGCACGATCGAATACATCATTTAGGCTCAACATGCGTGAACTGTGGGCCACTTTTTTAAAGCCACCCAATAGCTCACTGCCGACTCGTTGTGTCGGGCTGTCGGGGGTGATCAGTTCTGGATGTTCAGCTTCGATACTTTTTAGCTCACTAAACAAACTGTCATACACGGCATCGCTGACCGATGGCGTATCGAGGACATGATAGTCGTAGCTATACCCTGACAATAGTTCACGCAGCTGCGCCGCACGAAGGCTAGCTTGATTCGTCGTCATCGATAACCTTTCGATACAGGACATAGATATACGTCGCTGACCAAATAAGCGTAATCGGGCTAAGGATCAACAAAGCCGTCGGGACGATTGGTACCCATTCGATACTCGGCCACAAGCCTTTGATCCATGTATCGATCAAGACAATCGGAATCATCACAATAATCCATCCGACCACAATACATAATGCCATCCATATAATTCTCGTTAGCATACGCAGACGACGACTTGTAACAACCCTACTTGCAAGTTTCAAAGCCTGGAAAGGATACATACCCGGGAGTGTCACAACAATCATGGCAAATAACGTTGCCGATACCCAATAGAGCGAGACTAATACCAGTAAGCCGTCAGCAATCCAGAACAGCATCGCCTCAACCCCATTATCGAGCAACCCTGTTGATGCCGCCGCCGAATACGCAAAAATAGCGATGGCCAGTGGAAACAACTGAATAACCATCACTAGCCCAATGATAAACGTTGGAACAATCGGCGTGCCGGCATTATATAGTCCATCCCGCAGACGAACCTTCTGGTTAGAAAATATATTACGCAGTAACCACACTGTTGTCAGCCATAACAACAATCCGATAATAATCGCGTACGTCTGTTGAGATTCAGTTAACGAGTCAGTCCCCAGTCCAGTCGTCGCAATTGTCGCAACCAGAGCACTGGCGTCACCCAGCTTAGAAAAATCACCTTTTACTACCTGCCCACCTGTATCACGGAGCGTGTTAGTAAGTGAGGTATATACATCCTGTGCATTCATCCCTATCGTAATCAAGACGAGAATAATATAAACGACAGCCAGTAACGAGAATACTTTGCGGTTACCCCACAGCACCTCATTAACTTCTTTTGTGAACGCAAAAAATCCCGGCAATTCAAGTGGCCGTTTATAATCTCTGGCTCGTGTGCGACGGAAACTTTGATGAGGGCCATTCTTTAATAAGAACCGACCACCAGCTTGCATTTTCTGCGCGACGTTTTTAACCTTTGATCGAATTGTCAATTTTTTAGATACACGTTTGGTTCGTATCTTTGTCGTATTAGAAACTTTGGCCATGAGTCTTCAATCGTTTAATACGGTCGGCTAGCGGAGGATGGGTACTAAACAATCTCGATATGCCACCAGATTTCAGTGGATTGCTAATAAACAAATGAGCAGTGGTACTATTCTGGCGCCGCATTGGTTGACCGTATTTTTGTAGCTTGTCTAATGCACTAGCTAGCCCATCGGCATCACGAGTTGTCATCACGCCTGATGCGTCAGCCAGATATTCACGCTGTCGACTGATAGCCAGCTGGACAATCGTTGCGACGATCGGTGCAAGGATCACAACAACCAATCCCACTACTACGACGATTGGGTGAACATCTCGACGATCACCGCCGAAAAACAATATGCGAGCAACCAAGTCAGATAGTAGGCCAATAGCGCTCACTAAACCAAAGGCAATCATACTGACACGAATGTCATAGTTTTGAACATGCCCCATTTCGTGCGCCATCACTGCTTCCAGTTCACGGTCATCCATAATATCCATCAAACCTGTCGTTGCGGCGACGACTGCATGTTTTGGGTCACGTCCGGTGGCAAAGGCATTTGGCGCTGGGTCATCAATAATATAAATTTTTGGTGTCGGCATACCCAAGGTAATCGCAAGATTTTCTACGATCCGATACAGACGAGGGTTTTGTTTCTTTTCAATTTCATGTGCGCCAGACACCGCTAATGCTAATTTACTGGCGATAAAGTACTGAATACATGCATACACCGCAGCACCACCGATAATCCAATAGGTAAACGAGGTATTGCCCATATAGGCACTGATCAGCCAACCAATACCACCTATCAAGCCAATAAAAACCGCCATAATGAGCAGTGTATTTCGTTTATTAGTGGCGATTGCTTTGTACATAATCTATGTATAATTATAGCGTTTTTACAGAGAAAAAACTACATCTTCATCTCTTTAAATGCCGCTTTTAGAATCTCGAGCATCGTTGCATAATTGCTACTACTCACCACTATCTGTTCAGGTGCATACAGGTAGACGATGTTGTCGACAACTTCAATATTTACTTCGAAAGGTAATGCTTGTAATTGTTCCATGAACTTTGGGTTAAGTAATTCAAAACTCGTCGCAAGCTCTGGCGCAGTGGCGAAGACTTCATACTTTATATTAAAGTCGTTCCATTCCATTTTTACTTTCTGAAGTCCTGAGATACCTCCACCAAACACACCCTTATTTCGGCGGACGACGATGTTTCCATAACTTTTTGGAATAGCGGTTTGGGCAATCAGGTATGAACGAGTCGATTGTTGCGGATTTTCAACGTAAGTGTAGAGCTGAACAATAATGTCATTATATAGTCCGATAACGTGGTTATTGATATCCGATCGACCGAACGCTCCACGACTAAACAACTGTCCCCTGCGTGGCAACAATAAGTACCCCCAGTCGAGTGAATAAAAATAACCTTCTTGGCGAGAAAATGCCTCCAGGCCAGGGTTACGCATTGCAGGATTAGCTGTTGCCTGATCAATACCATCAAATAACCACTCTTGGTGATGACGTTTGAATTTATAGTATTCGGTCACCGACAATGGCTGTTTGAAAATAGCGACGTCTTCTTTTAAATCTTTTAATACATCATAGACAGAAACTGTCAAGCGTACTGTATGCGCATCAACGTTATCGTCTTCACTGTCTCGCATCTCGTATACTTCGGCCATGATAACCGTCGGGTTCTGAACATCGTTTTGCCGATTTGCTTGTTTCAATGCCCCCATCATCAACAAATTGTGTTGATAGTATTGTGGGGTCATGTACTTCTTCATCGAATCAAGGTTGAACGACGACCAGTCTTTTTGATACTGCACGAACGTATCTTTGGCATGAGTTTCGATCGTCCCAGGTTCCCAAATCTTGTCAGCGGCCGCAGCAGCTTTCAGCGCCTCCTTCATCCGCTTGCTTCGCTCAATCAAAACCTTGGCAGCTTTTCGAGCTGATAAACCGCCGAGAACAAAGATAAGGATAAATATTGCAAGATAGATAACGAAAGTGATCGGATCAAGCGAGCCACTACCACCAGAGCCACCACCAGAGAAGCCACCGCCGCCTCCACCGCCTCCACCGCCACCGCCACTAGAGCCACCACCGCCGCCAATAGCAAACAGATCAACGACGAAAGATAAGAGGCCGAACAACCCTTCCATAGCGAGGTGCTACAGTGATTAGAACTTTACTTCAGTTGGCTTGCTGGCTACTTCGCGTTCAGATTCATCAACATCAAAGAAATCACGGTTCTTGAAACCGAACATACCAGCAACAGCGTTCGCAGGGAAGGTTTGAATCTTGGTGTTCAGGTCACGTACGCCACTGTTATAGAAACGGCGAGAGGCTTGAATCTTGTCTTCGGTGTCCACCAGTTCTTGTTGCAGTTCGACAAAGTTCTGGCTCGCCTTTAGATCTGGGTAGGCTTCAGCGACTGCGAACAAACTCTTCAGCGTAGCTTCGAATTGATTCTCTGCAG
>JBAQNZ010000059.1:0-8207 GCA_049304275.1 Candidatus Microsaccharimonas sp.
GGCGTGGGTACGAGACCCAGACCGAAGATTCCGCCGAGGATCGCCAGAACGGTCGCAATGACCGTCAGGAGCGTTCCCAGTCCACGACGCCGAAGCGCCGTGCCGATGATTAGAGCGAGCACTGCCATCACCGCCCACGGAACCAGCCAGACCCAGAGGTCCGGCCAGATCGCGAGGATGAGGATGCCAGGCAGCAGGAAGAACAGCCAGAGCGCGACGAACCAGAGCGAGCGGAGCACCAGCACGGTCAGCACGACGAAGGCGATCACGAGGACCGCCGTAGCCATGAAGAACACGTACCACAGGCCAGACTCGGAGAGCCAGCTCGTGTAAAGCAGGGTGTTGAACCAATCCATGATTTCCATCTCCAATCCCCAAGTAGGGGGTTTTGTTTACTGCCCCCGTTTGGTGAAAGGCAGGTTCAGGACGTGCTGTGTAAGTACGCTCTGAACCCGCCTCTCGATGAAAGGAAATGATATGGAATCTACATTGAAAAAACTTACCTCAGTGTTCGTGAAAACATGTATAAAACACACTCGCGACGTACACTGTGATGATCCGATTTATTAACGACCTCTCCACCTCCCATGAGCGTACTGCCCAGTGGTGAACGATGTTTCTAATCTATCATATAAATGGCAAAATGTCAATAACGTAAGCAATAAAACGATTAAAAGCACAAGCATTTTGTGAAATTGTTTATGCTTTACCTCCCACCGGTAGTGGTGACACAAATATTACTACTCCATATATAGCGTGTTTTGACAATAACAGATAAGAGGTGTATAAATCATCCTTATAACGTGCAACGGTAGGGAACTTTCGAACCGATCGAAGGGCCGAAATGCGTTAAGTTAGGAAACTATGCCCAACAGCAAGAAGGTCGGAGTGCCTCGCGACTCGGTACGCAGCACCCCCCGCCAGAAGTCGGCAAAACAGTCCAGAAGTAACCGGCCTGCCGATCCGAAGAAGCGCGGAGAGTGGTCATCGCCACCCAGTGGCAAGCCCCGACCTCGAACCACTAAGCTGTCGTCTCGGCAGGTTCAGCCGGCAGCGAAGCGACTCAACGAGTTCACCTCGGTCGCTCCGTTCCCGGACAAGTACCTGCTGGACCCGGTGAAGGTCGCCCAGCACAAGGTCGCTACCCAACGCGCCGAACTCATCAACCAGATGATCGACGCGCCGACCGACGAAGGCATCGCGCAGATCGCCATCTTCGCGAAGTCTCACCTCGGCGGGCTGTGTACCAACTGCAAGGTCGATACGCTAGTGACGGAAGCTCTGGTCGAGATCCGCCAGATGCGCAAGAACGCCGCCCTGCTCAAGCAGCAGGAGGCTGACAGAGCGCAGGCGGTAGCAGACCGGGCCCTCGCGGACAAGCAGCGGGCCAAGCGACGAGACCGCTCGTCGCGCCAGACGCTCAACCCTGGGTTCGCTCGCAGATGAACGCAGCTGTGCGCACTGAACCATCATCGACGAACGATCCTCACGTGATCGTGCTCGACGCGGCTCCACCACGCGCGGATCTGTCGACGAATGTCATCGTTTTGGAGATCCCAAAAGAGCGATGACAGAAGGTTCTGTCTAACGACCCCCGAGTGGGATAGGTGTGAGTCTGGTGATCCCAGAATCCACCTGTCCCGCTCGGATGACAGACTCGATATTTTAATTAACCCCGTAAGCCTCTAGTCAAACAGAGGTTTTTTTGATACAATTTTCCGAGTCGAAAGGCTTTTTTGACTTGTTCGTTTGATGGTCTCATCGTCTAACGGTTAGGACACCAGGTTTTCATCCTGGCAATCGGAGTTCGATTCTCCGTGAGATCACCAAACGAATCAGTCAAGAGATAAATAACATCGTCATTTGTGACAAGGAACAACTATGGGAATTATTTTCAAACGTACAAAAATTCTCGCAACTGTTGGTCCTGCAACCAATAGCCCTGAAATGATCGAACAATTAATCGATTTGGGTGTGAATGGACTGCGATTAAACTTTAGTCACGGTGACTACGACGAGCGAACAAAGCAGATTGAATGGATTCGTAATGCAAGCAAGAAGAGCGGTAAACCAGTCGCTATTTTACAGGACCTACAGGGACCAAAGATCCGTCTCGGAATGCTCAGCGAGAACACAGAGGTTAAAAAGGGTGACGAGATTATCCTCGATTTCGCAGCTGAACATAACGAGTTGACCTTTCCTGTTCAATACAACTTGGCTGAAAAAGTAAAAGTCGGCGAACCGATCTATATTTTTGACGGCAAGGTTCGTACCACTGTCCTCGAGATTACCTCTGAAACAGCGATCAAACTGCGGGTTGAGAACGACGGAACCTTGATGAGTAAGAAGGGTATTAACCTGCCTGACACCGACTTTGGTGGTGACATCTTGACCCCGAAAGATTTGAAAGACATTGAATACGGCCTGACGCAGGACATCGACTATGTTGCCCTTAGTTTCGTTCAAAGTCCTGACGACATTCATAACCTTCGTCAAATTCTGGTTGCTGGTGGATCACAAGCTCAGATTATTGCGAAAATTGAAACCAAAGCAGCGATCAAAGATGACATTTTGGAAGAGATCGTCAAAGCGACAGATGGCATTATGGTAGCCCGTGGTGACCTGGCGGTTGAAGCCGGTGCCGAGATCGTCCCAATTGTTCAACGCCGTTTGATCGCCCTGTGTCGTAAACACGGTAAATTGAGTATTGTTGCGACCCAAATGATGGCCAGCATGGTTGATGCACCTGAACCAACCCGTGCCGAAGTAAATGATGTTGCTAACGCCGTTATTCAAGGTGCTGATGCGGTGATGCTTTCAGACGAGACCGCCAATGGTAAGTATCCACTGGAAACAGTCGCTGCAATGAAAAAAGTAATCATCTACACCCAGGAAAATGCTCCAGTTGCCCCAATTCACGACGACATTGTCGCTAAGAACATGCAACTTGATGCTATTAGTACGGCGGCGGTCCGATTGGCGCAGCAACTGAAAGTAGATGCCATTATTGCTGAAACCAAATCAGGTGCAACGGCCGCTCAAATTGCTGCCCATCGTCCAAACCTACCAATCCTAAGTGTCAGTAGCGAAATCCGTACTGCCCAGCAGCTAGGCCTGAGTTATGCGAATCGCAGTTATGTTCGTCCTGATTCTTCTGAAGCCGGCTATGAACTGTTTGAAGAATTGAAGAAGAATGGCTATTTTGGTGAAGGGACGGCAGCGGTCAACAACCGGGAATCGTCGGAACTACTGACACGATCAAAGTTCGCGTGCTAGAATAAAACTAATCTAAAACAGGTGGGTGTGTGAGCTTTTTCAAACTGACAATTCGCGACGTGCCGATCGATAACAAAACCGTTCTAGTGCGGGTAGACTACAATGTGCCATTGAATAAAAAAGGCGAGATCGACGATGACCTCCGTATTCGGGCGAGCTTGCCGACGCTTCGGTATCTGTTAGATCACAATTGTAAAGTCGTAGTAATGAGTCACTTGGGTCGCCCCGAAGGACGTGATAGTGCCTTTAGCTTGGCACTGGTGGCGGAACGGCTGTCTGATTTGATCGGTCATCCTGTGCAATTTGTCGAAGATTGTATTGGTGATGTCGTTGTTCAGGCGGTTAAAAAGGCTCCGGTCGGGACGATTACTTTACTTGAAAACCTCCGCTACTACACCGAAGAAGAAGCTGACGACCACGAATTTGCAAAGAATATCGCAGTCGCAACCGGCGCTCGCTATTTTGTGCAGGATGGTTTTGGGGTGGTCCATCGTGCCCACGCCAGTACTCACGCAATTACATTGTGCATCCCGAGTGTTTCGGGTCTGTTACTTGAAAAAGAGTATAAAACCATCACCAAGGCAATGGATGATCCAGAGCGACCATTAATTGCGGTTCTGGGTGGCGCAAAAATTAGCGATAAAATCGCCGTTGTCGAACGTTTCGTTCAGGTCGCCGACCGTATTGTTATCGGTGGCGCAATGGCGAATACTTTTCTTGCATACAAAGGTATTCCGATGGGTGCGAGCCTTAAAGAAACTGATCAGAATGAAGTGCTCGATCGAATCTATAACGCTGCGAGGGAAAAAGTCGGTGAGGAGCATGTTGACGATTTCATCCTGCTTCCGACAGATGTTGCCATCGCTAATCAACCAACCCCTGAAGCAGAACGACGAATCGTTAGTGTGCACGACATGTCACTGGATGATAAAGCACTAGACATAGGTGACGCATCAATCGAGCGTATGGTTCATTCCATCCATGATGCACAGACGGTGGTGTGGAATGGGACACTGGGGTATGCCGAATTACCCGCCTTTGCCCACGGATCGGCTCGACTGGCCCTAGAACTGGCAACCCACGAAGGACTCACGTCTATTATTGGGGGTGGTGATACGGCTGATTTCGTCCTCAAATGGGATAGTAATGGCGGCAAAAGCTTTACGCACGTTTCAACTGGTGGTGGCGCAGGCCTAGAACTGATGGCTGGTGAGAAATTACCGGGTGTCGAGAGTTTGCTCGACGCAAGAAAATGAGATACACTTAACACTAATAAGCATAAGCGGTAACACATGGCTAGGGACAAAACGCTCATCATCGGCAACTGGAAAATGAACCTCGGTGTTCATGATGCTAGTTTGTATGTCCATAAACTTGAAAAACTCGTGAAAATTCACCGAAATGTCGAAGTGGTCCTCACGCCCACGATGCTCGCTCTTCAGACATTGAGTTTACAGGTGAACTATCGTCAGTTTAAACTTGCTGCTCAGAATTTCTATTGGCGCGATCACGGGGCGTTTACGGGCGAGGTGTCGGCGACACAACTTCGAGGTATTGTTCAGTACGCTTTGGTGGGTCACTCGGAACGCCGTCATATCTTTCATGAAACAGATAAGGATACCCGCGCTAAGGTACAAGCTGCGATTCGAAATGGTATTCGTCCAATTCTTTGCGTAGGTGAGACGGCAAGTGAACGTGCTGTCGGTGAGACAAGAGATGTTCTGCACGATCAATTGATCGGAGGATTAGCAAACGTCACGAGTGAAGAGCTACCAGAGATAGTCATTGCCTACGAACCAGTCTGGGCGATCAGTAATGGTAGCGGTCATGACGATCATCACGCCACACCTCAAGATGTTGCCGAAGCAGTTCGTATTATTCGTGCGCAACTAAAGCATTTATTTGGGGCAAAAGCCGCCGAAGAAGTACAGGTACTTTACGGTGGGAGTGTGAATGCTGATGATGTCAGCGGTTTTCTTGATTTGAAAGAAATCGACGGCGTGTTAGTAGGTGGCGCTAGCCTTGATGAACAATCATTCAGTACGATCGTCGAAAAAGCATATACTAGAAGTAAGAAAGTGAAATAGGTGGGACATGCAGGATATTGATTTTGATGAATTAGACCGAGCGGTGAGCTCTACCTTAAGTCCGACGCCACCGTCTGATGCAGAGAAAACAGATGCGGCACCCGCCAGTACATCTAATCCAGTAACTCCTCAACCTGTTGCGCCGGCTGCACGTCGTAGTTCGGGCCGGTTTATGGACGTCGTTCACCCATCATCAGATATGCGCCCAGCTGAACGACCTGAACGTTCAGCACCTCGGCCACCCGAACCAGTCCAGCAAGAGCCAGAGCGTACGGCTCCTGCAACTACCGACTGGCCTGATCCACTTGATTTTCATGGGTTTAAAGACGAACCCAAGGTTGAGACACCGAAACCAGAACTAGAATCAACTTCACCTGATGATGACAGTTCAAGAACACCACTTGAATCACCATTTCTGACCGATGCGAAGGTAGAAAAACGTCCACTTGGTGCGTTTTCAGTCAATGATACACCGACACTTAGCGATCAAATTGACGCCGAAAATGCAGCTGAAATTGAGGCGGTCGAAGCTGAGGATGTTCCGCTACTTGAAGCTCCTGATGAGGAATTATTAGCTGCTGAAACCGAGGCGAAAGAAGAGCCTCTAGTTACCGATGAGGTACCGGTGGAAGATGAAAAACCGGAAGTCGAAGAAGCTCCAAAAGAGGAACCTGAAGAGACGTCTGTCCCATTAGTTGCCTTCGAAGAGCCAACGGGACCTCAATCGATCACCCAGCAGTACAAAGAACAGCCAAGTAGCAATCAAACTTCTGGTGCTATTTATGACACCGAAGCGTATCACCAACCACTCGTTCATACCGCAAAGAAGAAATCGGGGGTATTGGTGGTGATCTGGATACTTGCTTTGATTCTGGTCGGCGCTGGTGCCGGTGCGGGTATGTATTTCTTCGTTCTTCCAATGCTTTAAGTCCTAGGCCTCTGACCGACCCTCGGCTATAATAGATATAATGAATTTGCTTGAGGGTTTAAACGAGGCACAACAAGAGGCCGCGAAGGTCATCACTGGTCCTTTGTTGATTTTGGCAGGGGCGGGAAGTGGTAAAACAAAGACACTTACCCACCGTATTGCACACCTCGTCGCTGATGAAGGGGTGTGGCCAAATCAAATTTTGGCGGTCACATTCACCAATAAAGCAGCCAAAGAAATGCGTGAGCGACTGAGCCGTCTGCTGGATCAGCCGAATGATCGAAACTTTATGCCGTGGATGGGAACCTTCCATAGTATTTGCGTGCGGCTACTTCGTATGGATGGACAGGCGATTGGCATTGGGCGTAATTTTGTTATTTATGACGAAGATGACCGTCAATCATTGATCAAACAGGCAATGAAGCAACTGTCGATTAACGACAAGGAAATAAAGGTATCTCAGGTGAGTAGCACTATTTCAAATGCTAAGAATGAAATGCGTACCCCTGACGAATATGAAGCGAATGCTCACTATCCTTATGAAAAAAATATTGCTAAGCTGTATCGCCGCTATGAATCGATGCGAAAAGACGCCGGCGCACTCGATTTCGACGACCTACTACTCGACAGCGTTCGATTACTTCGTGATGTTCCAGAACTTCGTACTAAGTGGCGATCACATTTCAAACATATTTTGATTGATGAGTATCAAGACACCAACGCAGCGCAGTATCAGCTGGTGAAACTGCTCGTGAATGACGATAAGAACATTTGTGTGGTCGGGGATGATTGGCAGTGTTTTGTAAAGGGTAGTTTAGTCGAAACAGACAAAGGTTTGAAAGCGATTGAAACGATTAAGTCGGGGATGATGATTCGAGCAGCCAGTGGTTATGGTGCAACTGGGTATTTCCCTGTAACGGCCCAAAAGAAGTTCTCATACAAAGGTAAAGTAATGAAGATCACTACTGCATCTGGAAGAACACTGCTGTGCACGCCGAATCACCTTCTATTTGCCAAATGGAGGACGCCTCCTGCCTATTTTGTCTACTTAATGTATTCTCGCAAACAAGGGTATCGTATCGGGCTGACGAAAGGTGCGCGTTTCGATGGCAAGAAACACGATATTGGATTACGTGTCCGGGCCAACCAAGAACGGGCCGACCGAATGTGGGTATTGAAAGTATGTAAAGACCGTCAGGAAGCAGTATATTTTGAAGCATTGCTTGCTTATAAATACGGTATTCCCATGATGGTGTTCCGCACGGCTAGCAATCGTCTTTTGCACCTGGGACAGTCTTATATAGACGAGTTATACAAAGAGCTTGATACGGAAACTCGAGCTCAGACATTAATGAATGATATGGATATTTCGTTTGACTATCCACATTTCTTCCCGCAGGCAACGACCCGAAACGGCTTAAAACGGGTGAACGTCAATGTAGCATTGTTTGGCGATACACGAGTGACAAAAACAAGTCCATGGTCAGCGAGTCGTTTATCAATGAACACTACTGACGAAGCAGACCTCGAAGGTCTAAAAGCGCTTGGTTATAGTGTGAGAGCGGGTCGGGCAGGGACATTCCGATCTGAGATACACAACCTCGATTATGGAAAGATTGAACAAACGCTTGAACAGATGAAGAGCAAAGTAGGGGGTGATTCACTGCAAATTCGTAGATATGCCTTTATGACGAGCGAGGCCTTTCTATTTATGCCGGCTGGCCAAATTCATCCAGGTATGGTGCTACCAAGTGAGCAGGGAGAGGTTCTTGAGGCAGATGAGGTCGTAAGTGTGACAAGCGAGGGGTATGAGGGGTTTGTGTATGATCTCGATATTGATAAGGTGCATAACTATCTGGTAGACGGCATTGCGGTCCATAATTCAATTTACTCGTGGCGTGGGGCGGATTTTACCA